>JAEYUN010000009.1 GCA_023432475.1 Candidatus Parcubacteria bacterium
CCGATGCCAGAGAAGAATATATGCATACTTAAACTATATCACGCCAAAAGTGAAGCGGTGATGCTTTCAAGTCTTATAGGTTTATGCTTAAATAAGGGCGTTAAATACGAGTAAAATAAACATGATATTCAAAAAATTCGTTGAGAGTATTTTTATAGGCAAGACTTACTGGCGAATGACGCCGTTTGCTGAGCTGGCACAAGTTTATCTATCGCGGTTTTTAAGGACGCTGTCACAGAGTATGGTCAGTGTTTTCGTAGCGGTGTTCTTATACCAGCGTGGCGATAGCCTGGTCAATATCATGCTTTATGTCGGTGGTTATTATGTTTTGAGAATCCTGGCTAGTTTCGTTTCAGCATATTTTGTGGCTTGGACCGGTCCCAAACGAGCCATCTTGACCAGTAATATATTGGCCATTCCGGCCTTGGTGTCGTTGGCTACGCTAGCTCAGCATACCACCGCCTCAACTATTGGCTACTTCGTATTTGCTGGGCTGTCCTTGTCACTCTTCACTATAGCGGCCGATACGCAGTTCTCCAGTATTAAGCGTAATCGCTTTGTCGGTCATGAACTGAGTTGGTTGCATATTGTCGAGAAGATAGCCGCTGGCACAGCGCCACTCATCGGCGGTCTGGCCGCTTTTTGGTTGGGGCCGGAATCTATCATGTGGGCGGCTGCCGGGTTAATGTTATTGTCAGCCTTCCCACTGTTTATGACGCCAGAACGGACTCGCCGGCAAAAGATCATTTTTCGCGGTCTACCTAAAAGCCAAATCAAGGGCCAAATTTTCTCATATGGCGTAAGTGGTAGTAATCAAACTATGACCGAGACCATCTGGCCGTTATTTGTGGCAGTGGTTATATTCGGTACGGCAACCGATGCCGTATATGCTCAGTTAGGCGCGGTTCTGTCGCTGGCCTTGTTTGTGTCGATTGGCGTGTCTCATATTTATGGCATGTTGATTGACAACCGTCGCGGTCGCGAACTTTACCTGACGGGTGCAGGTGTTAATGTGGTAGTGCATGCCCTGCGGCCGCTTGTGGCTACACCCTTGTCGGTTGTGTTGGTGAACGCTTTCAATGAAGCCGGTGCCAGTGCTTATCAGATGTCATATATTCGCAGCCTTTACGACATGGCCGATAATCTGCCAGGCTATCGCACAGCATATATAGCCACCATGATGATGGGCTTCTGCGCCGGCGCGGCCCTACTAGCTTTCCTCGCGGCCGGTTTACTATGGTTATTCGGTACTACGGCCGGTTTTAGCTACAGTTTTATAGCCGTGGCCGTTTTGTCGCTAGGGTTATTTGCGCCTGGGTTTAAGTCTTTGCGTCGCAGGCGCTAAAGACGGTATACTGTAGCTTAGTATGAGGTGGGAACCGAAAAAACATTACGAGAAGTTACGGACTCGGCTGCGAAAGTTAAACGCCATCAAGACATGGCAGCTGCTTGTCATACTCTTATTGACTACAATTGTGGCTGCGACTCTACTGCGCCTAAACAATCTAGGTATGCTTGAGCGCCGTAATGCCGTGATTGCGGCCGACGAGAAAGGCGATAGCGCCGAACTAGAACGGTCGATAAGTGAGCTGCGACGCTACGTTACTTCTCATATGAATACTAGCCTTGGCAACGGGTTCTACTTAAGCCACTCTTATGACAGGGCACGTGAAGCCGCTACCCGAGCGGCTAGTGATACCAGTAACCCAAATAGCGCCGTTTATCAACAAGCCAGTGTAGAATGTCAGGCGGGCTCGGAAAGGGTGAGGTATGGTGGTTATGTCCAGTGTGTTATTGCCAAGGTCAGTCTGGTGCCGGGCCAAGAGAACCCAGTTTCGGCGTTGAAACTGCCTAGAGCCGAAGCTTATAAAATTAACTTCGCCACACCGCTCTGGTCGTTCGACCTAGCTGGTATGGCGGTAGCAATCTGCATGCTCATTATTGTAATTATTATCGTGCGTTTTATAGAGGTGGTTATCTTGAAAATTATGTTAAAGAGCCGCTTCTCTAGTATTTGATAGTTGACACCCCTGGACGTCAGAGGTATTCTAGTCTTTGTAAGAGTAAAAAGGAGGAGATAACTGTCTATGGCAGCTTACGAACACACCAACTCAAAAGGGGTTAAGTACTACTTGCACAAGAAAGACGTCACACTACGTGGCGGCAAAGAACAAACCATCTACTTCTTCGCGAAGGTAGAGGGCGGTAAGGGTGAGCCAACCGGTCTACCGGCAGGCTACGAAGTCACCGAGAACCCGCGTAACGGCTTCTTGACTATCCGCAAAATCCGCAAAGACTAATCTTGCAAACATAACCGATTTGGTGGTACGCTAGTACCAAACAAACAGGTGCCAAAAATAGCCCGGTCCTTAAAAAACCGGGCTTTTTGGTGATTTTGGTATCATTGACAGATGCATAGAGCTTGTGTTATAATGTTAATATATGAATAGCGAAGCATGGCATGACCTAGGTGGAAATATTCCTCCCGGCGAGCCTGATCACCGAGGTAAATTGCCTGCTTGGGAGCACGGCAGGAAGCCGTCCAAGAGGCGCTCAGGCCACGTGCGTGATTTCGAAAGTGATCGCGACCATGACTTGCCTGGAACTTCCGAGACAAGCGGCAACTCGCCTATGCCGCCAGAGCTCAAATTAGTAAGAGATCAACTACATTTTAATAATTTGCGCGCCAAGTTCGAAAGGGGTGAGATTACCCAGTCAGAATTTAATGCCCAGTGGCAGACTTACATAAACAGAAGACGCCCCTAGTAAAGGGGCGTCTTCTGTTTGCTAATAATCAATCTATTTGGTGGGGCTGGAAGGACTTGAACCTTCGACCAACAGGTTATGAGCCCGCTGCTCTGACCACTGAGCTACAGCCCCGCAATGTTCGTTAGCTAGTATAACAGATAGGCTTCTGGTGATATAGCCCCAAAAAGGGTATAATACCCTACGTAAACAATAACAAAATAAACATGAAACTCGTCGACCTACCCTCGCTTATAGAGCGCTATCGTCACTTGATCACCGTTCAAAATGCCGGTTTGTTGCTGGCTGTTGTTGTGGCGGTGAGCTGGGTATGGGGGGCGGTGGTGACATTGCAGAAGAACTATCAACACCAACAGCAAGTCGATGCCAACACCCAACGTATCGAAATACTCAAACTACAGAACCAAAACTTGCTTTTCCAACAAGCCTACTACAAAAGTGACGAGTTTTTAGAGCTTAGTGCTCGTCAGAAGCTTGGCCTGGCGTTGCCGGGCGAGCGTTTAGTTATATTGCCGTCTAGCGAGGGCGTGACAGATGAAAGCAAGACGGGTGAACAGACTGTAGCTGAAGAAAAAGATAATTTCTCACGCTGGCTAGTATTTTTCTTTGGTGAAAAATAGTCTAGTGATTATATATGGCGCTTAGTGCTTGTGCCAACGACCGTCGCTATCTTTTTCGTAACCGGCTTTTTTTACAGCGCTCCAGGCAACTTTGTGAGCGGTCTCTTCTCTGTCGGCATCTCCGTACCTCTCTTCTGGAGTGTCGTATTGCTCATATGCGCTATTGAAGGCCTTCATGTAGACTTCTTGAGCGTGTTTTGGCAGAACGCCCTTGACGTTTTCAGAGAGCTCGTTAATCGTTTTGTATGGCATAAATACCTCCCAATTACTCTTAACGGTGTAATACTTATTATACGCCTTAGGGTATCTACTATCGGACTAGCAGCTTGACTAACAGGGTGTATTAAGATAAGATAATTGTCGCGCCGCGGGGTAGAGCAGCCTGGTAGCTCGTCTGGCTCATAACCAGAAGGTCAGTGGTTCAAATCCACTCCCCGCTACCAAGAAAAGCAACCGAACTTTTGTTCGGCTGTTTTTTATTTAGGCAACGTTTAACTTAAGGGGCTTTTATTTTTGAGCAGGCGACACGAACGGCTTCGCTCCAACTCGGGAAGGCGTGCAAGGTAGAGGCTATTTCAGTAGCAGTTAGGCCGTACTGGACGGCAAGCGTCAATTCGTGAATGATCTCGCCGGCGTGAGGCGCTACGACACTAGCCCCAATGATTTCAAGTTTTTTGTTAGTAATGACTTTAACGAAACCATCTCTGACATTATCGACATTGGATCGGGCTATGATAGTGAGCGGTGCGGTTGCGGTTTTAATGCTCAAGTCGCGTTTTAGGCAATCGGCTTCACTGAGCCCGACGCTGGCGATTTCAGGGTATAGAAAAGTTACTCTTGGGACTGCAGCGTAGCTCGGCGAAATTTTTCGCTTGGGGTAAAGCAGGTTGTTAGCGGCGACACGGCTTTCGTAGACACCGGTGTGGGTGTAGAAGAAACGACCTAGTATATCACCGGCGGCGTAGATATTTTTTGTCGACGTTTCTAAATGTTCGTTAACCTCAATACCCTTGGCGGAATATTCAACACCTGCGTTATCTAAACCTAAGTCTACGGCTGGATTCTTACCGGCGGCCAGTAGAACTTGGTCAACTTTAACAGAATGCTCCTCACTGCCATGCAGGTAACTGACACGAGTCATAACACCGTCTTTGGCTATACGAACAACTTTGGCATGGGTGAGCACGCTCATGCCACGTTGGCGACGGAATACCTCCTCGGTTAACCGGCTGACTTCAGTGTCTTCTTGGGGCAATATACGGGCCGCCCGGTCGGCCAGGTAAACTTTTGTACCAAAACTACTAAACAGTTCGGCGAATTCACAGCCGGTCGCGCCAGCACCAATGATAAAAATAGTTTTTGGGGGGCGTATAAGATCTAAGGCGGAACGTGGTGTTAGATGAGCAACTTTGTCTAGCCCAATCACTCCACCGTCGGCCGGCATTGAGCCTGAAGCAATCAAGAAATGTTGGGCGCTGATGTGGCGGCGGTTAACCGTAATCTCGTGAGGACTAAGGAAACGCGCTTCGCCTTTTAGCAGGCTTATACCTTTACTTTGGTAATAGCGGGCGCTACTGGCACTGCCGCTACGTTTGACAACAGCGTCTTTCCAAGCGCGCACTGAAGGGTAGTTGTAACCTATACTGGCTGAACGTAGCCCAACGGCCGGACCATGGTTTTTGGCCAAACTATATATTTCAGCGGCTCGTAACAGTGATTTCAAGGGGACACTCCCCCAGTTGGAGGCTTCGCCGCCCAGTTCTTCGTTTTCAACGATAGCAACTCGCCAACCGGCCGCCGCTACAATGTCGGCCGCGACACTGCCCCCGGCGCCGCTGCCGATAACTATTAGGTCAAAGTCGTATTTGTGTTTTGTCATTTTGGTTTGCTCCTCGCTTAGATCATCACATTTTCGTTTTGGTACATATAAGCAGCGTCTGGGTGGTAAGTTTCCAGGTGTCGGCTGGCAACGCGGCGGATGTCACGGGTGGTTACCTCGTGCTTGCCGGCCAGCCAGTCGATTACCCCACGACAGACTAGTTCGGCCGTCGAATGGGCTTCGCCTTCCGGAGCGCGGACGCTCAGGCAGGCCGATACAATACTGGAATGAAGCTTGAGCGGGTCAAAAGGCTCACTATCGCGATGGCCACTTATGACAAAGGGTGTGGCGGATGTCATAGTGCCCCCATCTGTAGGATTGTTAAGTAGAAAGTCAGGGCGATAAGTGCTAAACCGCTAGTCCATTGGAGGAATTTTTTATTTTTCTCACGCCACCGCTGCAGTCGGGCGGGCGAATGGCCGCTTGTTAGGTAAAGAGTGGTGACCAGTAGGGGCACTACTGCTAAAAACGCATAAATTTTCGTGAGAAGCAGCCAACTGCCGAGCGGTTGGCTGGCGATAATTGCGGATACTAGGAGTAATGGGGCCGCTAAGAAAGGCAATTCGCCGACGACGGTAGCGGCACCGAGCATGCTAGCCTCAAACAGAGAAGTTGTTTTACGTGACCGTTCTAGCAGGTATTTGGCGACCGCCCGCGGTAGCCACAGTTGAGTACCGGGTCCACGTCGAAAGTAAAAAAAGACGGTAACTAGGCCGACTAGAGGCAGCAATGTAGTGACGACCAGCATTAAAGTGCGCAAATTATCATGAATCTGGTAACTGGGGTTGGCCGTTACGAACGCCACTACCGCCAGAAGTATTAAAGCTGTGGCGATGAAAGCACCCAAACTATAGCTGAGACCTAGCCCCAGGAGACGCCTAGTCGAAGTTTTACGGCTTAAGCTATGCGAGCTCATATGAGCGAGAACGCTAACGCTAAGCTGATAACAAACATGAACAAAAAGAGCACCCAACAGCAGGAGCAGGACTGGCGCGCTAGATATGTTTATAATGTCATTCATTTTTTATTTTGCCCATGTTTTGATGTTTATGGTTATACCACAGTTATACCAGGGAAGTCAAAATGCATGAACAAACCTTATTTGCAAAAAGAGCCAACATATACTAAAAGTATTGACAAAACATAAGCACTTTGCTATAATAAAGATATAAGTTAAAAACAAACAAGGATCATCAAAATGACCAATCTGGAAAGCGAAGCCCTAGAAAAACAAATCACTGATACTTGGAGTACGCCTAACCAAAAGCGAATAGAAGGTTTTCTGGCTATGGCGGCTTTACGAATCGAT
>JAEYUN010000019.1 GCA_023432475.1 Candidatus Parcubacteria bacterium
CTAAACTTTATATAGGCGACACTAATATTTGGTCTTCGAGTTAAGCGCTAGAGTTTAGTTGAGATCTTTGGTTTTTAGCTCGCGCTCAGAGATAATAAGCTTTTCTATAAGGTCGTCAATATCACCATTCATCGCCTGGGGGATAGCAGAGCGACTGTAGCCTATGCGGTGATCGGTTATGCGGTCTTGTGGGAAGTTGTAGGTACGAATTTTCTCACTACGATCTCCTGAGCCTATCAGGGAGCGACGCTCGGCCGTAGCTCGAGCATTTTCCTCATCGATTTTTATCTGGAGCAGACGACTCCTAAGTACGCTCATGGCTTTTAGCTTGTTCTTCAGCTGCGACTTCTCGTCCTGGTTGGTGACGACTAGACCGCTTGGTAGGTGGGTGATACGTACGGCTGAGTCGGTTGTGTTGACGCTTTGACCACCATGTCCGCTAGCACGGTAAATATCGATCCGCAGGTCGGAATCCTTGATTTCGATGTCAGTCTCCTCAGCCTCTGGCAGCACGGCTACAGTGACGGTGCTGGTATGTATTCGGCCCTGACTTTCGGTGACAGGTACACGCTGTACGCGGTGCACACCAGACTCAAACTTCAGCTTGGCATAAGGTGAGTCGCCCTTAACGCCAAAAATAACTTCTTTGTAGCCCCCCGACTCATTGGCACTCTCGCTCAGAAGCTCGGTTTTGTAGCCGTGGGTTTCGCACCAGCGCAGATACATACGGTATAGCTCGCCGGCAAACAAAGATGCTTCGTCACCTCCGGCGCCGGCTCTAATTTCAACGATAACGTTTTTTTCGTCGTTGGGGTCTTTCGGGGTTAGCAAAACGAACAATTTTTCGTTCAGTTGTTCAAGTTCAACTTCGAGACGGGGCAGTTCTTCTTTGGCGAGTTCGGCTAACTCATCGCTACCCGATGACATTTCACGGGCCTGGGCGATCTGACTATCTAGTTCTTTTTGACGCTTGGCTTTGACGAGCAAATCGTCAATCTCAGTCAGCCGCCGGTTTTTAGCCGCAAATGCCGGGTCAGCAAAAGCGTCTGGCTGCGCCAAAAAATCCGTCAGTTCGGTCTTTTCTTTTTCGAGAGTTTCAATATCTAGTTTGATGTCCATATGGCTATTATCTCATAAACAAAAACCGACCAATAAAATGGCCGGTTTTTGAAATGTAGAGCTTATTTTTCGGCTTTGGCAGCCTTTTTCTCTTTGCTGGCAGCAGCTTTCTTGGCTTTGTTGGCCAGAGCTTTTTTGCGCTCTTCGGCAGCAGCAGTACGAGCTTTAAAGCGGTCAACACGCCCTTCGGTGTCGATAATCTTCTCTTCGCCCGTAAAGAATGGGTGCGAAGCGCTAGAAATGTGAACTTTCACAAGCGGGTATTCATTACCATCTTCCCATTTAATGGTTTCGTTGCTGGTGGCTGTGCTTTTTGTCAAAAACGCAAACTTGGCTGCCTCGTCTTGGAAGACGACGTGACGATATTCGTTAGGATGTAAATCTTTTTTCATAGTCAAGCAGAGATTATATCTGTTAAGTATCTAAATGTCAAAGGGGTAGACAGAGTTACTTAACAGTGGTAGAATACTCTGGTAATAAATTTTAACGAAACAACACTCGCAAGATATCCTATTAACAGGGGCGAGTGTGAAGGGAGAAGGATATCATGGCCGTTGAGGTAGATATCAAGGCTTTGCTCGAAGCTGGTGTTCATTTCGGACACAAAACGAGCCGGTGGCACCCGAAAATGGCGCCGTTTATTCATAGTAAACGTCAGGATAGCCACATTATAGACCTGACAAAAACTGTCGAGGCGCTAGAAACAGCTCTACCATTCTTGACGGCAACTGTTTCCAAAGGTAAACAGGTACTATTCGTCGGTACTAAAAAACAAGCTAAAGACATCGTCCGTCTTGCGGCCGAAAAAGTCGCTCAGCCCTTTGTAACTGAACGCTGGATGGGCGGTATGTTGACCAATGTCGCAACTGTCACGAGCCAAATCAAGAATTTAAAGAACCTTGAGCGACGGATGGATGCCGGTGAGCTAGCTAATCGCTATTCAAAACTAGAAGTTCAGCGTTTTCAAGAAGAAATTGACGCGCTAAATAAGAAGTATAGCGGTGTTAAAGAGCTCAATGGCAAACCAGGTGCGGTTTTTGTGACCGATATCATCGAAGATATAAACGCCGTCCGCGAAGCTAAAAAGCTCGGCATCCCAGTTGTAGCTATTGTTGATACCAACGCCGATCCAAGTCTGGTTGACTACGTCATTCCTGGCAATGATGACGCTATTAAGGGCTTGTCGTTAATCTTGGGTTACGTCGTCAAAGCAGTCGAAGAAGGTAAATCCGTTCAGCAGCAAAAAGTGGCTGACAAATAAGGGAGCACAAAGATATGGCAATTTCCATAGACGAGATTAAAAAACTGAAAGAACTGACTGGTGTTGGTTTGACCGATGCTAAGTCTGCGCTCGTGGAAGCTGAAGGTGATTTTGACAAAGCACTTGAAGCGATGCGCAAAAAGGGCCTTACTAAAGCCGAAAAACGTGGTGAACGCGAGGCCCTACAGGGCTTGGTAGATGCCTACGTCCATAGTGGACGCATAGGAGTAGTCGTTGAAGTAAACTGCGAGACTGACTTTGTGGCTCGCACCGACGACTTCAAAGCTCTGGTGCACGATATCGCCCTACAAGTATCGGCGACATCACCACAGTACATTTCGCTAGACGGCGTGCCGGCTGACGTCAAAGAAGCCAAAAAAGCCGAGCTGGTTGAGAAGGCTACATCTGAAGGCAAACCGGCTGAAATAGCTGAAAAGATCGTTGAAGGCCAGTTGAACAAGTATTTTGCCGAGAAAACCCTTCTTGAGCAGCCGTTCATCAAGAACCCTGACATAACCATGGGCGAACTTGTTAAAGAGCACATTTCGCGCCTAGGCGAGAATATTATTGTTCGCCAAATCAAGCGAGTCGAGCTCGGCGTTAGCGAGTAAGAAGTCTCTAGGTGACGGTCGCGCCGCCCCGTGAACTATCCCTGTTGTGGCGACAGGGATAGTTTTTATTCATGCTACAATTGGTGGTATACACGAAGAGATAGAAATAGAAGAATGAAGAGGAGGATAAGATGTTCGACACTAAACCGTACGAACTGAAAATGACCCAGTCGCTTGAACATTTTGAAAACGAACTTAAAAAAGTTCGGACTGGACGGGCTCACCCCGACATGCTGAGTGGTGTCACGGTAGAGGTTTATGGTACGCGCATGCCGCTTATTCAGGTTGCCAACGTCACTGTGCCGGAGCCGCAGTTATTGCAGGTTAATCCATTTGACCCAAGTAACGTCCAGGCCATAGTCGCTGCCATTCGTGACTCAAATTCACTTGGCTTTAACCCGACAGATGACGGTCGTATTGTACGAGTGCCTATCCCCCCGCTTACCGAAGAGCTCAGGCGTGAAATCGCCAAACAGTTAGGCGACAAGGCGGAAGACTGTCGAATCGCACTACGCGGTATTCGCCAAGATGCCCTCAAAGAGGCTAAGCGTCTCAAAGAGGCTAAACAGCTGTCAGAAGATGACGTCGTTCATATTGAAAAAGGTATTGACGACGATATACGTGGGTATCAAGACAGAATTGACCAGATACTCCACGCCAAAGAAAAAGAAGTCATGACGGTCTAGATATGGCTGAAACGACAGTTCATAACGGTGAAATTATCGACGTCAAGTTAGATACACCAGAAGTTTATAAAGGTTGGATAACAGATGTATTAAATAGCCATCAGGCAACCGAGCGAATATCGAGGATTAAGCTGGTGCTGAATCAGGTTGAATTTCTTAAGGCAGATGATGTCCTTAACGACTTAGGGCTAACTGAGAATATCACGGAAATATTGGTACGTTTGCGACAAGAGCTCATAGACCATACGCAAGAAACTACCCGTGAGCTCAATTTAGCTATGAAAAAATATAAAGCAGAATTACCCGAGTTTTATATACAAACAATTCAAGACGGACCATGGCAGCTGGTTGAAGGTTTTACAGCTAGTGCGGATGCCGTCATTAATCCGGTAGTGATGGGCGAAGGGTTCAGTGGAGAGATTATGGGAATCAGACTACTTGGAGTGGCGGAAAGTGAATAAGATTCCGACTCACGTTGGTCTAATTATCGACGGTAATCGCCGTTGGGCTAAAGAATACGGACTTCCGGTATGGGAGGGCCACTTAGCGGGCGTAACGGCGCTCGAGACCGTACTGCGTGAGCTAGTACATAGCGGAGTCAAGTACATATCTTTTTATACCTGGTCAACTGAAAACTGGAACCGGGCAGCAGACGAAGTCGCGGCCTTTATGAACATACTCCGCAAATTGTTTAAGGTGGAGTTAAAGCGTTTATTGGGCGAAGGTTGTAGGTTTGTCGTCTTGGGTGATAAAACGACCATACCCAAGGATATTCTGGAGATGATCGAGACTGCGGAGCATGACTCCAAAAACAACACCAAAGCCACCCTCGCTATGTGTTTTAACTACGGTGGTCAACAGGAAATAATCCGGGCAACCAAGCGGGTTATGGAAGACGCCGTAGAACCAGACACGCTTGATCAAGAGACTTTTTCCAAATACATCGATCATCCGGAAATACCACCTTGCGATGTTATTGTACGCACCAGTGGCGAGCAACGACTCAGTAATTTTATGTTGTGGCGCAGTGCTTATAGTGAGTTTATTTTTCTAGATAAATTTTGGCCAGATATGCGTGCCGAAGACGTAGCTGGTATTATAGAAGAATACAACAAACGTTCACGTAGATATGGAGGGTGAGTGGAAGTTCTAAGTTTTGCCATGTCAGTTCTCATTGGCCTATTACTATTGGTTATTTTGGTGGTTTTACATGAACTCGGCCATGCTATCGTGGCCCGCCGTAATGGTGTCGTAGTTGAGGAGTTCGGTGTTGGGTTTCCGCCTCGGGCATGGGCTAAAAAACTGAAAAACGGCGTTTTACTATCTTTGAACTGGCTGCCTCTGGGTGGTTTCGTTAAGCTGCAAGGCGAACATGACTCGGCCACCAAAAAGGGCGACTACGGAGCGGTATCGCTCTGGGCTAAAACCAAGATTTTATTGGCTGGCGTAGCCATAAACTGGCTGACCGCAGCCGTACTGTTGAGCGCCTTGGCATTTATTGGCCTGCCCAAAATTATTCCTAATCAGTTCGCTGTAGCGGGAGACCTCACAGTAGATCGTCAGCCAGTGATAGCCGGACGGGTAGTCGATAACTTGCCAGCCGCCACCGCCGGTATTAAGTCGGGTGACGTTATATTGAACGTTGCGGGGCGGGAATTGTTCGACGCGTCAGAGTTAAGTGATATCACCGCCAGAAACAAAGGTGAAAATATCGATATTGTTATCGAACGTCAAGGGGAAGTGCAAGTCAAAAATCTTACTCTTCGTTCCGATAACAAAGAAGGTGACGGTTATCTGGGGGTAGCTGCTACCCAACACAAACGAACAACCTATCGTTCGACCTGGTCGGCTCCTGTGGTTGGAACAGTGTTGACGGGCCAACTCACCAGCTACACCTTGAATAGTCTCGGCGATATGGCTGTCCAATTTGTAAGCGGAGTGTTCAATAAACTTAGTTTCAACGACGAAGCCCGAGAGGTGGGCGGCGCACAGTTAGCTAGTGTGGGTTCCAATGTAGGAGGGCCGCTGGCGATACTGGGTATGATATTCCCAGCGGCAGTTGCCGAAGGCCCGGCGGCTCTGCTACTTATTACGGCGCTTATCTCACTCACCTTAGCCGTTATGAATATTCTACCTATCCCGGCACTGGACGGTGGACGTTGGTTTGTTACAATGCTATACCGCGTGGTTATTCGAAAGCCACTCAGCAAAGAAAAAGAAGAGCAGATACATGGCATAGGGTTCATGGTGCTCATTGGCTTAGTCTTGTTGATATCTGTTGCTGATATAGGCAAATTTATTAGATAATGAACAAGAAAATTATTCAAAATTCGGTTATAGCTATAGGCTATTGTTTATGGGCAGCCGGTGCGGTCATGTTTGTGTCCCTCGGAATAGCGAGCCCGCTGATTGAGTATGTTCTGTCCGATAGCGTTATCGGGTGGTTGACCTCGCCTTTAGGCGCGCTAGTGTTGAGTGCTTTTATCTATATGCTAGCGACTGTTATCGTGGTGTTGCCACTCAAATTGTCCCATGCAAAAGCTTGGCGGTGGGTTGGGGAGCAACTGGCCATGAGTCGGTCTTTTAGGTTACAAACAGTTCCTTGGGCAGTTTTCATATGGGGGGTCTACATGATAGTTTCGGTGGCCGTTATGCTTGTACTGTCGAGTTTGACGCTACCGGGATTGGACTTGGAACAGGTTCAACACGTCGGTTTTGATAACTTAAGCGGCGTGGTGGAATATACGGCGGCTTTTTTAGCCTTAGTTGTATTCGCACCGCTCTTCGAAGAGATAATTTTTCGTGGTTATTTGTTTGGGCGGCTTCGCCGGCTAAACGGTTTTTGGGTTAGCGCTGTTTTTACTAGCTTGACTTTCGGACTGCTACATATGCAATTTAATGTGGGGGTAGATGTTTTCGTACTCAGTATTTTTCTATGTTTCTTGCGCGAAAAGTTTGACAGCATTTGGCCGGGTGTTTTAGTGCATGCTCTCAAAAACAGTCTCGCCTACACTTTGTTGTTCATATTGCCGCTTTACGGCGTAAAACTGGTACAATAATAAACATATGAGACTATCTGAGAATTTTGTTAAAAGTCTACGTCAGCCACCGGCCGACGAAGAATCTACCAGCGCCAAATTGTTGGTTCAAGCCGGGTTCATTTATAAAGAGCTGGCTGGCGTGTATGCTTATTTGCCCCTCGGCAAGCGAGTGCTTGATAATATTATTCAAATTATCCGCGAAGAGATGAACGCTGTTGGCGGTAATGAGATTAGTTTGACGGCGTTGCAGTCTAAAGAAATATGGGAAGCATCAGGACGCTGGAGTGACGAAGTTATGGATATATGGTTCAAGACAAAGCTAGCTAATGGCAGTGAGTTAGGGTTAGCCCCGACTCACGAAGAGCCTCTGACGAAACTCATGAAGAACTATATTTCGAGCTATAAAGACTTGCCGGCTTATCCTTACCAATTTCAGATAAAGTTTCGCAACGAGTTACGCTCCCGAGGAGGTCTTATGCGCGGGCGTGAGTTCTGGATGAAAGATCTGTATAGCTTTAGTCGTGACCGGTCTGAGCATGAGGTTTTTTATGAAAAAATAACGACAGCTTACACGAACGTTTACAACCGTCTCGGCTTAGGTGACATTACCTATAAGACTTTCGCCAGTGGTGGCAGTTTTTCCAAATACAGTCATGAATTTCAAACTATTAGCGAAGTAGGCGAAGACACAATTTATGTTCATGAGGGGCGAAAGCTAGCCGTTAATCAAGAGGTATACAATGAGGAGGTGTTGGCAGACCTGAAACTCGATAAAAATCAGCTAGTCGAGAAAAAAGCCGTAGAAGTCGGCAATATATTTACGCTGGGGACTAAGTTTTCCGACGTGCTCGATTTAACCTATACTGACGAGACTGGTCAGCAGCAAAAAGTTTTCATGGGTAGCTATGGTATCGGTCCAAGTCGTATCATGGGACTTGTCGCTGAACTAGGCGCTGACGCCAAAGGCCTGGTGTGGCCCGAGAATATCGCGCCAGCTCGGGTGTATTTGGTACAAATAGGTGAGGATGCCGCAGCGTCGGCTGAAGATGCGTATCAACGGCTGACAGCTGCTGGTATCGAGACGCTTTGGGATGACCGCGCCGTCAGACCGGGTGAGAAATTTGCCGATGCCGACCTGAGCGGTGTACCGCACCGAGTAGTAATCAGTGCTAAGACCATAGGGCAGGATAAGCTTGAGTATAAAGCCCGCACCTCTGAGCTATCAGAGCTATTGACAGTCGATGAGCTGCTTGCTAAACTGAAGTGACTGAGTACGGGAACTCAGTCAAAGAAGCCGTCAGACGCTTTTTTTAATCTCTAGAGTCGACTGTCCCGATTAAGCAAAGCGCGCCCACTGGAGCGTGTTCTTATTTGCCCAAAGAGTCCATGAAAAGGAGAAGAGACAATATGAAAAAGAAAGTTTATCAAATTACAATTGAAGGAAAAACTGAGCTCGAGCAGGAACTGCTGGAGTTGAACGAGCGTCGCGGTGAAATAGCCGAGAAGATAGCGGCTGCCCGAGACTACGGTGACCTAAGCGAAAATGCTGAATACGATGCGGCTCGCGAAGAACAGGGCATTGTCGAAACTCGCGTGCTTGAAATTGAAAATATTTTACAGAATCACGAAATCATTAAACCGGTTAAGTCGAACGGTACCGTTCGGGTTGGCAGTACTGTCGAACTAGAAAACGGTAAAAAAGTAACTTACCAGATAGTTGGTCCGGTCGAAGCCGATCCGCTTGACGGCAAAATATCGAACGAATCACCAATAGGTTCAGCCTTGATGGGCAAGAAGAAGGGTGAGGAAGTTGTCATTACAACCCCTAAAGGCGAGACGACTTATACTATAACCGATATTCGTTAAGAGGTATTTTTCTAAACTAAATTATAAAAAACGGGCCATTTTGGCCCGTTTTTAGTGGTTTAGCGTTTTCCCAATATTTCCTTGAAACCTAGTTTGCGACTGTATTCTAGGGCACCGAACCGGAAAACGCGGACGGCAATACGCACTACCAATATCGTTGTCACTACCAATATGGCGGTAGCTAAGAATATCTCCGGCCAGGAAATAGTGCCGGCAGCGTTCCTGAGGAGCAGGGGAATCGGCGCCGTGAGTGGGAAGTAAGTCATGAACTGGACTATGGGTGAGTTGGGCGAGCTGATAAACAGTGACACGGCGTAGAGTGGCCCGAACAGCATCACCATGAAAATACCAAGGAAGTTACCTGCTTCTTTAGCGGTCGGCGTGGCGGCACCTATAGCCACCAACAGGCCAATAAACAGCATGAAACTGGTGGCAAATATTACCAACGCGGCACCGATGCGCGTCCAGTCAAATGGTATAGCACTTAAGTCGATTGACGGTATTGATAACTGGTCATGTAGAAATATATAGGCTAGTACAACCGGAGCGGCAAATATCAACGCCTGAATGATAGCTAAGACTATCAGCGACAATATTTTGCCGACGATTAGAGTACGGGCTTCAATAGTGGTGAGTATCATCTCGATGACACGGTTTTCCTTTTCCTCAGTCGTACTAGTTAAGGCTTGGTTGCCAAACATAGCAATCAGGAAATAAAACAGTATCAGGAAGAAGCCGGGTGCTATCATATCCATCAAAGGGTTAGCGATATTACCATCCTGATAGGTAGTTGAGGTGACAGCAAAGGAACTACCCAGGACTGTTTTGACGTTGTTGTTAACTGTAGTACTTACCGACTGAGTTAATAAAGCCCTGGCGACAGCGTCGTAGCGGCTATTGTTGAATATGCCGACATTGCGTCCATGAACCTCGACGCCTTTTTCGGCCAGGTTGGCGGGATAATGGAAGAAGGCATCGAGCTCGCCGTTTTTTACTCGGTTAATACCAGTCTCGACGCTCGCGATTTGCTCGACGCCGAGAGCCACTTTGATTGGTTCAGCTATCAGGCCAGTATCATCTTTGATGCCTATTGAAAACTCTTGTTTTTCAATAGCTTCAACAGCATCCTGGGTGGCTTGGTTTGAGAAAAAAACTACCACGAATATCAAACCCATAATGACTGGGAAAGATAAGGCTGAGATCCAAAAAGTTTTCTTCTTGAGGGTGCGTACTACTTCAAAATTAAAAACCGTACTTAAATTATGCATCGCCGTCCCTCCCGTAGATATCAATAAATATGTCGTCTAAACTCTTGCCGTTAAATTTTTTCTTGATATTGGCGACTGTTCCATAGGCGCGAGCCTTGCCATCTTTAAGTAATAATACACGGTCGCACAGACGTTCAACCTCTTCCATTTGGTGGGTAATGAATATGATAGTGGCGCCTTGCTTTTGACGTTCTTCGATTAGGTTCATCAAAAGTCGTCTGTTGACAGGGTCAAAGCCTTTGGTCGGTTCGTCAAGTATCAATAGTTCAGGTTCGTTCATGATAGTGATGCCTAGTTGGACTTTTTGTTGTTGACCGCCCGATAACTTGTCCAACCTAGTTTTGGCTTTGTCGATTAACTCAACTTTTTCCAAGTACTCCAGCGACCAAGTCTGAGCTGCCTCGCCGGTCATACCTTTAAGTTGGCCAAAATAGGTCATAACATCGATAACGTATTCTTTTTTGTATAAGCCCCTCTCCTCAGGAAGGTAGCCAAGCTTTATGCCGCTGTCGACGGCGTAGGGTTTACCGTCTATTAGTAGCTGGCCTTCTGTTGGCGGATAAATACCGAGCAGAGCCCTGATGGTTGTCGTTTTGCCAGAACCATTGCTACCCAGCAGACCAAACGTCTCGCCTCGTTTGACATCGAAACTTAGTCCGTCGATGACCGTGTTGTTACCGAACTTCATGACGAAGCCCTTTACCGATACTATTGTCTCATTCATATTTTTAAGTATATCAGTTTCACCTCCTGTGCTAATGCTTTTGTTAATCTTTTTCACTTAAGTTATACTTATCCCTAGTTATGGCAACGCTACAAGATTATCGCAACGAGCGGCTACGTAAATTAGAAGAGCTGAAAAAACTCGGTATCGACCCATACCCGGCTAATACCAGCCGGACTCACGATATAGTTACCGTTCACGACAAGTTCGCGGAGCTGGAAGGCAAGACGGTTAATATTATCGGTCGTATCGTATCAATACGTAAATTCGGCAAGTTGGCTTTCATTGTTATTAAAGACGGTAGTGGGGCTAATTTGCAGCTATTCATTCGGGCTGGTGATGCGGCCGAAACAGCCGATCGGCAGCGGAGCGAACTTGTCATGCCTGGCGAGATTGGTCTGCTCGACAGCGGCGATTTTGTGGAGGCGGCGGGTGTGGTTATGAAAACCCAAACCGGGGAAATATCGGTTGGCGTCAAAACATTGCGTCTGCTGACTAAAGCCCTCCGGCCAGCTCCGGAAGAGCTAACTAACAAAGAAGAGCGTCTGCGTCGTCGCTACCTCGATATGCGTGTTAACGACCAAATTCGAGAGCGTTTTGTCCGTCGCAGCAAGTTCTGGCAAGCCACCCGTGACTACCTGAATAAGAACGGTTTCCTTGAAATCAACGTACCGGTGCTTGAGCATACTACCGGTGGAGCAGATGCTAACCCGTTTGTCACCCACATGGATGCTCTCGATCATGACTTCTACCTGCGTATTTCTCACGAACTACCGCTCAAGCGTCTACTCGGGGCGGGTTACGAAAAAGTCTATGACATTGGTCCGCGTTTTCGTAACGAAAACTATAGCGACGAACATTTGCCGGAACACGTCGCTATGGAATGGTACTGGGCCTATGCCAACTGGCGCGATGGTATGAAGTTTATGGAAGACATGTACAAATACGTCCTCCAGGAGACTTTCGGAACGTTGCAGTTCAAGCTCGGCGAGTTCGAAGTTGACCTTGGCAAACCTTGGGAAGAATGGGACTACGCCGGTGTGATTAAGGACCGCTACGGGATAAATCCGTTTAATACCGATATCGATCAGGTCAAAAAAGCTTTGGCTGACCATGGTCTGGAAGTTGAAAAGACCGAGAACCTAGCGCGCGGTATTGATAAACTTTGGAAAAATGTCCGAAAAGATGTCACTGGTCCGGTCTGGCTAGTGAATACACCACTTTTCATTAGTCCGCTAGCTAAAACTAACCCCGACCGCCCAGAAACCGTCCAGCGTTTTCAGCCTATTATTGCTGGGTCAGAACTTGGCAACGGTTTTTCTGAGCTCAACGACCCACTAGACCAACTGAATCGTTTTGTTGACCAACAGAAAATGCGCGACGAGGGCGATGAAGAGGCGATGATGCTCGATATCGACTTTGTCGAGATGCTTGAATACGGCATGCCGCCAGCCTGCGGCTGGGGTTATAGCGAGCGAGTTTTCTGGGTGTTCGAAGGTGTTACTGCCCGCGAAGGGGTACCTTTCCCGCAAATGCGCAGCGATATCGACGCCACCACGCGTGATATTTACTCTGAAGTTAAGCTATAAGTCAGTACTTTTTCTTCTGCTACAATTAGGATATGAAAAGACTTATTCTCGGGGTTATTGTGCTGGCGCTCGGACTGTTTGGCGGGGTTTCGGCTCAAGCAGCCGATACCAACAACTTTACTATCAAATCATTTGACGTCCAGATGACGCTCGGACGAGACGACGAAAAACGCTCGACGCTGTTCGTCAAAGAAACTATCATGGCCGAGTTTCCGAACTACGATCAAAATCACGGCCTGGAACGGGCTTTCGTCAAAAATTACGATGGCCACGATTTATCACTAAAGCTGCTGAATGTTTCAGACGCTGACGGTAACGCATTGCCTTACCATTGGTCGGGTGATTATTTACGAATTGGCGACGCCGAAAGCTATGTTCATGGGGCGCAGACCTATGTTATCGAATACACTATGCGTGACGTTACCCGCTATTTTGAAGACGCCGGCCGCGACGAGTTTTACTGGGATGTTATAGGCACAGATTGGCAGGTACCCATTGCTAGTGCGAATGTGCAACTAACACTCAAGCCTAACTTACTGCCAGCGCTCAGTGGTGACAGTAGCGTGGCTTGTTATACAGGTGCATATTTATCTAAGGATCGCTGCAAGTTAGAGCTCGAGGGCAACGACACCTATTTGATTACGGCAACGAATTTGAGGCCATCCGAAGGCGTAACTTTGGCGGTTGGGTTTAAGCAGGGGGCGTTTGCCGTCTACCAGCCGTCGCTCATGGAGAAGTTGTTTGGTTGGTGGGCAATTCTACAAGCCATCCTAATACCAGTGGGCTTAGCAGTCGGTATATGGTTGGCGGTTAAATTTAGCCGCCTGACTAATCGCCGTAAAGAGCTCGGTACGATTGTTCCCGAATATCTACCACCCAAATATAGTGTAACGACAGCCGCGCGGGTAGGCGGCTATGCTAGCTCTGTCATGACAGCCCAGCTACTTGATTTGGCGGTGCGCCACTACGTTAAACTCCACGAAGTTAAAGAAAAGAGTCTGTTTTCGCCGGCCGAATATGAGATTGAAGTTATTCGTGACATCTCGACTCTGCAGCCAGAGGAGATTGAACTACTCAAAGATCTTTTTGGGGGCCAACCTAGTGTCGGTGAGACACTAAACTTCAAAACGCTGCGCACCGACACCGGTTATTTTAGCCGGACGCTTAATAACGATTCTGATTTAGACAAACTGATTCGCGGTGAGTACGGTTTACGTTTCAAGGATGAAAAGACACGCGGATTCTTGCGTCGCACCGGCGCTGTGTTGTTAGTAGTTAGCCTGCTTACACTCTCACCAATGCTATTTGTGATTGCCCTGGTGGTTCTAATCAGCTCGCTGGTTGCTTGGACTCTGACCGACGAGGGACTGGCACTGCGTCGCTACCTCGAAGGACTGAAGTTGTATATTGGAGTGGCTGAAGAAGAACGGATTAAACTGCTGCAGAGCCCAGAAGGGGCCGAGAAAACTAAAGTCTCACTGAAGGATAATGATAACGCCCAGTTTATACACCTTTATGAGCGGGTTTTGCCCTACGCCGTACTTTTCGGGCAAGAAAAACAGTGGGGCGAGCAGCTAGGCAGATACTATGAAAAAGCCGGGCAACAACCAGACTGGTACAGTGGACACGGCGCCGTCTTTAACGCGGCTATGTTTTCCGCGGCGATAAGCAACTTCTCGACTACCAGTAGCTACGTTTCGTCCTCGAGCTCATCTTCTGGCGGGTCGAGCGGCGGCGGCTTCTCCGGTGGCGGTGGCGGTGGCGGTGGCGGTGGCGGTTGGTAGATTTTTGAATCAGCCAGCGCTATACTTGAATTTATAAGGAGGACTATGAAGAAATCTATCAAACGTAATATTCTAGCGCTTTTGGCGGTGTTTTGTTTAACGCTAGGACTGTCAGCTCCGGTTATGGCTCGTAGCTTGGTTGATATGTCTGAGGGTGCGACGTCACTAGCTTCTGGTAAAACGGTAGAGGGCAGCGCCTTCATGGGCGGCGATAACGTGACCGTCGACGGCGTCATAAAGGGCGATCTGTTTTGTGCCGGTAACACAGTGACGATAGGTGGAACCGTTGAGGGTGACGTTATTTGTGGCGCCAATAACCTAACGGTCGGCGGTACTGTTCGCGGTGATGTCCGGGTCGGCGGCAACACAGTTGTCTTAAAAGGTCGTATTGACGGCTCAGCTTCGGTCGGCGCCAATAGTCTTATCATAGACAGCTCGGCTAGTATAGGCCGCGATCTGCTGATTGGTGCTAACACTGCTTCGCTGGCCGGTACCGTGGAGCGCGACTTAAGAGCTGGCGTCAACCAGTTGAATATCGACGGTACGGTCGGCCGTAATGTCGACGGCGCTCTCAACGGCTTAGTTATTGCCAGTGGCGCTAAGGTCGGTGGTGATATAAAGTACACGAGCGACCACGATGGCTCTATAGCTGAAGGGACAGTGGGTGGTAGCGTTGAACGTAGTGCACCGTCTGAATATAGTCACGACAACTATCCTATGACGGGTCGAGAGATGGTACAAGGCTTTATGGCCGGCGCGCTGTTTATTGCCGTTATGTTTATAGTCTTCGCTCTCTTTGTAGTACTGGTGGCGCCACGTTATATCCGTGGTTTAGCTGATTCTAAGACTTCGCTTGACCTGCTAAAAGCTACTTTAGTTGGTTTGGTAGCTCTCATTGTTAGTGCACCAGTCATGCTGCTGGTTGCCGTGAGCGGAATAGGCCTGATGATTGCCGGCTTCTTAGGGCTAGCGATGACGATGGCTGTAGTGTTATCTGGCGTACCAGTAGCCTACCTACTTGGTAAATTCATGCTAAATAACCGTACCAACAATGTTTTCGTAGTCGCGGCTCTCGGCGCACTAGTGCTTAGTATCTTGTGCCTACTGCCATTTATTGGACTGTTAGTGCTCTTCGTGACAGTCTCGATGGGTCTTGGACTTATCTTGATGGGGCTACGTTCTCAATACGAAGGTCGGGCTTATCGAGTAGAGCCGGCCGTAGTTGTTGCAGAGTCGAAAACTGTTAAAGCTACCAAAAAAATCACGAAGAAATAGTTGACCAGAGTGGTTCTGGCTTAAGCGCTTTGCTGTATACTGGTTGAAGATGATTGAAGTTAAGGGTATCAGCAAAGCCTATGGCCGGAAAAAACAGCAGTTCTTAGCGCTGAACGATGTCAGTTTGAGTATTGCCGAGGGTGAGACTGTCGCCATCATCGGTAAAAGTGGGTCGGGTAAAAGTACGTTAATGCATATTATTAGCGGACTTGACCGGCCAACGAGCGGTGAAGTGGTTATCGACGGGTATACCTTGTCGTCGTTAAAGTCTAAAGCTCTCGATAAGTTTCGTGCCGAGAAAATCGGTTTTATTTTCCAAGCTTTTTTTGTTCAGGCTAACGAAAGCTGCTATCACAACGTAGCACTACCTTTAGAGATAGCTAAAAATAAGCCCGGTGAGCGCAAAGCAAAGGTGATTCGAGCGCTCGAACAAGTCGACATGATTGATAAGTTACACGAAAAAGCCGGCAATCTTTCGGGTGGGCAAAAGCAGCGCTTGGCGATAGCCAGGGCTATCGTAAACCAACCACGAATTTTATTTGCCGACGAACCAACTGGAAACCTAGATTCGGCTACCGGAGCATTGGTTGAAGACCTACTTTTTAAGTTCAACAAAGAACGGGCCGTTACTTTAGTGATTGTCACCCACGATGAAGACCTGGCAGCTAAGTGTGGTGTGCAAATATTTATTAAAGATGGTCAAATTGAACGAATCGAGAGGAAAGGAGCGCCGGTCAATGCGAACGCTTGATATTGCCCGCCGAGCCGCTCGTGGCCTACGCAGCGCTAAGGCTCGAACGATTTTAACTAGTCTAGCGATTGCAGTCGGAGCTTTTACTATTACCGTCTCGCTGGCTGCCGGTGAGGGTGCACGCCAATACGCCGACAAACTTATTAGTTCTAACGTAAACCCACGGGCGCTATTTATTGCCAAGGACAACGACTTATTTGATGGTGGCCAGATTGGCGGCGGACTTCGAAACTACGACCCCGATATCAGCACTACGACCTCAGGCGTGGCGGTTAAGCAGCTGACGAAGGACGATGTCGATAAGCTAAGCGCCAATGAAGACCTTGAATATGTTATTCCGACCTATATGCCACGCGTTAACTATGTTCGTTTCGGCGACAGTCAGATTCGATTTACCAGTGACGTGATTGCTTA
>JAEYUN010000014.1 GCA_023432475.1 Candidatus Parcubacteria bacterium
TGCTGGACTATCTCGGTCCAAAACGCTAGCACCCGGACCAATCATATCGAACGGCTGGTTAGTGAATTGGCTGAAGGTATTCGTCGCCCCTGTTGCTGGTTGGGCTGTATCCACCGTACCGACAAGGCCATGAGTCCATCGCAAAAATACGTCATGTCAAGACGCTCAAAAGTGAAAAAGTAAGTTGGTTTTAAGCAAAGGGGGGTTCTCTAGTATGGCGAAAAAAACTTTTAAAAATAAGCCGGACGACTGGCGCAAACCAGCGCTTTTTTGGGGGGCGGTCGTCGTCGTTTGTTTAGCGGTGGCTCTGGTAGCGGCTATGGTGCGCAGCTTGGTGATTGGCCAAATAGACAGTTTCGATAAATGTAAAACTGCCGGCGGGTCTATAGCCGAAAGTTACCCGGAACAATGTTTTATCAACGGTAAATCGTTTGTAAACCCTTCCCAAGTTAGTAGTGTAAATGACTATGTCGGTATGAGCGAACAAGCTGCGCTAGATAAGGCTGTGTCGGCTGGTACTCCCGCCCGGGTTGTCGAACGCGACGGCGAGTCGTTGCCGGTAACAATGGACTACATGGTCGGACGACATAATTTTCATGTTCGGGACGGACGAGTATATGAGGTGGAGGTTGAGGGTAGTGAAAGGTAGAGACACTACCTTTCGCCTATGACTTACCACGAAATAAGTCCACCGCAAGGGTGAGCTAATTTCGTGATGATCCCACCGGGAAGAACGCAAGATGATATAGCTATCCGCTGCGCTATTAGCTATATCATCAACTAAATTTTGTACAAATAAGATATTTGACAGAATTCGAACCCTCCGGCTTCGGCTCTCGAATGAGATCCTACCAAAGAAAATAGTCCAAGCTAAAGCCTGAACTATTTTCTTTGGTGATCCCACCGGGAATCGAACCCGGGTTGCCAGGATGAGAACCTGGTGTCCTAACCGCTAGACGATGGGACCTTTTAGTAGCACAACTACTCTATCAAAACAGGGGCGGCGTGTCTAGTCGTTCTTGTGTTTCCAAGCACGGTAGGCACTGATGAACCAATCTAGTTTCCAGACTGGCCAGTTATAGAAGAAATCACGGGCCCTTATATAATGTTCTTTATAGCCGCCAAAGCTGCGCTTGAATTCGCTGTAGCCATGGCGGGGGTGTTTTGGAGTACGATTTTTGTCACTTACAATTCCCCATAGGTTATAACGCGCTATCTCGGGGTTGTTTTCCTGGAGGTATTTCATAATTTCGTAGTGTAGGTAGTGCGAGGCCGATAGCTCGCGCTCTAGGCTTGATCTGGCGCCGTGCAGGTAACCGGCTTCACGGCCGTAGATAGATATCAAGGCCCCGGCGAGTACCTGGCCATCTTTTTCAGCTAAGAAAACTTTCTCGTACCCCTTCGGTGCCAAGGCGGCAAACTGCAGCCGGTAATGGTCGTCCATATGTTTGCCAATACCGCCTTTGCGCTCGTTGAGCTCGTTAAGGAGTGTAATCATTTTTTCGAGGTCTTCGGCGGAGTCGCTGGCCCGCACGGTAACACCGGCTTTAATATTTTTGCGTAGGTAGTAAGGCACGTTCTTCCGCATACCGTGTTCTTTGAGCCAAGCCATCAGCTGCTCTTCGTCGTCTTGCAGGTCGACGCACCAAACCCGTTCGGCCTGGGTAAATATGGCGGCTTGGCCGGGCGTTAGACTATCGATAGCGGCTTCAGCCGGGTCGCCGCGGACAATGTCAGGGTCGGCGCGGTAAAACGCTACCCCTTTGCCGCGGAAGTAAGTCGAAAGAGCCCTGTAAGTTTCGGTAACTAGTTGGCTGTTTGAGTAGTCGATTGCTGCACCGCGCGGGCTGTACCAAAAATCACCACCGATTTTTAGGCGGTAACGAGCGGCTTGAACCAGACCAACTAACTGCTCGCCGTCATAGATACCGAGCCGGACAAAGTCTCGGGCTTTTTCGCTCATAACACTACCCCACTCCCAGGTGTGCATGAAGGAGACGTGACTCTTAAGCTGTGGACGGGCTAAAAAATCATCCCAAGTAGGCTGCGCGGCTTCAAATACTCTAACCGTTAATGACATCGACTAACTCCCTAGCTCTGGTGAGCGATATATTAGTTGGCAGGTTGATAATGCGCGTCGACAAGTCCTCGGACACCGGACAGAGTTCGCGGTCGTAGTTATATGTGTTTGGGTCGGACGGACCCGGAAAAAGTGTCGGCCGGTACCATTTACCGACAAAAAAGCCGCTTTTTTGTAAGTCATGAAAAGCTTGTTCGGCAGCTTCCGGGGTTGGATAAAGCAGCGGCAGGCGTAACAATGGTCCTTCGGCTTGACAGCCTTTTGGCAGAACTAGTTTTTCATGGTTCAAGAAACTAACACGGTAAAAATCACTAATTGTTGTGCGGTTTTTGATTTGTTTATCGTAGTTCTCAAGGCCCTCGAGCACTTTTTTAATCATCCAACTACGTGGCCGCGAAACAAGACCGCAGTTAGAGCCGCTTAGTTCTTTTGGCAATATAGCGGCTTCGAACAATTTCATTTTGGCGAGCGTTGTGCGCAATCTTGCGTTCATGCTTCCAGGTAGACGGTTGAGTACACGGTTAGTGCTAGCATAGCTCCTTGCTCGTCGGTTGACGCTACGACTAGCCAGTGGCAATTGCTGGAAGGCATTGATAAGTTCAAAGCGCAGCGCTTCGTCGCTAAGCTCCGGGTTAACCCAAACGGCACCGCCGAATTTGGTCGGCAACATTTTCTCAACTCCAAAACTGTGAACCGATATGTCAGCTAGAAAGTTACCTGAGCGTTTTGACATCTGTCCTAAGAGGTGGGCTGAGTCCTCGATGAGTAGTAGCCTATGTTCGTCGGCAAAGTCCCGGACAGTCTTAGCGCTAGACGACTCAATGCCAAAAGTATGCTGCATAATAATAGCTCGAGTAGAAGCCGAAGCTTGCAGCCCGTCTGGATTGAGCGAAAAGTCGTCTGGGTTAATATCGGCATAAACCGGTACGTGTCCGGCGGCGAGTATCGGGTTGACGGCAGTTATACAGGTGTATGGTTGGGTTATGACTTCGCCCTTGCCGCGTTGTTTGGCTAGTATTTGCAGTACTAACTCGATGCCGAGCCGGGCTTTATAAACCAAAAACCAGTCATCGGCGTTGGTGCCGGTCAGGGACGCTAATTGTTTACAGAGTCGTAGCTCGATAGGTTTCTGTTTCATAAGCTTATCTTATAACAACTATTGTACACTCTTGGGTTCGTTGCCGTCGCCTCTGACGGGTGTCATCTGACCGATAATGTCGAGTAGTTTGCGCGGTGTAATGTCGGCTTTTATGAGGTAGCCGTCAGCTTCTGACTGCATAGCGAGGCGTGACTCCTCGTCTTGGTCGAAGTTGGTTAGGACAATGACGCGGCTTTTTTCAATAAGATCGCCGCCTGGGTCGTTTCGGAGCGAGTCAAGAACCTCTATGCCGGTTTGTTCTGGCAGCATAATATCGAGCAGTATGAGGTCATAAGTTTTAACTTTAGCGGCTGCGAAACCCTCTCGGCCAGTCGTTACCCAGTCGACGTCGTATTCATTATTGCGCAGCGCCCGCACATACATCTCACCGATAAAGCGGTCGTCTTCGATAACTAAAACAGTTTTGATATGGGCCATTTTTATCCTTTATACATGCTGTGGTTTTTTATCCAACCGCCGCCACTATTTATAATACCTTCATTTGAGTTATTGTTGGCTAATAATTTTTGAGCGACTGCGCTATAAATGGGCACTGAAAAAGTAAAGATACTACCCTCGCCTTCTTTAGAGCGAACACCAATACTGCCGCCGTGTGATTCGATGATGGCTTTTGATATATAAAGCCCCAAGCCGGTGCCGGAGAAATTTTGGCTCGTGCGGTGCGAGCGGTAGAACTTAGTGAACAACCCCGAGACGACTGAACCTGGCATGCCTATGCCGGAGTCTTTGACCGAGCACTTGACGAAGTCGCCGTCGACAGCGGCAGACACCTGTACTATACCGCCTTCGTGGGAGTATTTTATGGCATTGTCGATAAGGTTGGCTAAAACCTCGCTCAAACTATTACGGTCTGCGGCTATAGTCGGCAGGTCGGTCGGAATGTTGATTTGAAGCAATCGACTCTGAGTCGAAGCTCGTAGATTCATGTCGGGTTGTATTAGAGTATAAATGTCACTCAAACGGTCTTCGCGTAGGCTGAGGTTTAAGTGCCGTCTGTCATATCGCGCAGCGTTCAATATGTTATTGATGTAACCGGTCAACCGGTCAGCCGATACTTTGAGACGTTCAAACAAAGCGGTTTGATCGGGTTGCAGTTGGGGTTTGAGCTCGTCATGCAGGACATCCAAATAACCAATAATTACCGTTAATGGTCCGCGTAGTTCATGGGCGGCTAGCGATATAAAGTCGACATCTTCTTCGCTTTGAACGTAGTGTTCGGTACGGTTCAGCGCCAGAATTATCACCTCGATACCGCTGGCGTCATTGCTGCGGTATTCGGCAAAGACATCGTAGACACGGCGATCTTTTTCGCCTGGCAGCTTGTTTTGAATATGACGCCACTGTTTAGTTTCGTTAATGCTGCGGTTAGCGGCTGCATCTAACCAATTATCCAGTGTATCGTTCTGCTCGAACATCAATTCAATGGCCTTTTTGCTTTGGGTGTCAGTGACTATGGGAGCGGCTTGGTTAGTGTAGACTATCTGGCGTTTAGCATTGAGGGCGATAACGCCGATCGGCAGGTCTTGTAATAACTTAGACATCATAACAACTTGGTTTTTATCGACGGTTTTAGTTTTGTCATCGTCCGTCTGGGTTGCTAGGTGGTAAATAGTATCTACCATATCTTTGAGACCGGTTTTGACATGCCTTGTGCCGTTAAGGTTAGGTGGAATGACCACGCTAGGTTGGCCGGAAACGTGGGTAATAGCCCGCGATAGAACATCGAGCGGTTCAAGCGCGCGCGGCAAAATCAACACCAGGCTCAGCACTTGTAGTACAGCTATAGGCGTAGCTATTAACAGACTTACGCCCAAATCTTTGGTGGCGGCATAGATCATCACCAAGAACACCAAAGTCGATAGAGCTATTGCACCTAACCACGCTAGTCGAATGCGAGCAGCGTGCTTTTTAGAATAATCAGCTAGCCTTATTGCCATGATACATTGCGATCCATAGCCACTGTCGTTATCCAGGTTTGACCACGTACTAATGGGATTTCTTTACCCTGATCGTCATTGAATGTTAAACGTTCTTTAGTGCCGGCTTTGGACCAAGTACCCTGTACAACAGTACCGTTCTGGAAGATATAGGCTGGGCCGCTACCGGTTGTAGTGATAATCCGGTGTTGACCGTCGGCGGCTATGGAGATGTTGGTCTTCATAGCGATAACTACTTTAGGGGCAATCTGTCCTTTCTCGCGGTCGGTGTGGGCTACGCCGCCCTGGCGTCTATGATAACTGTTGCTGGCGGCATCATATGCATAACTAACATCAAATAAACCACTCGAAACGCTAACTGATATGGCGGTGGCGTTCGGTGTTTCAACTTTCTTTTCATCGATACGCGGTGCAAAAGCGAAACTGCTGACCTTCTTATTTTTAGCGGCATTTAAAGTGTTGAGTCGCTCGCTGTTGGTGTAGACATTGTGTGGCGCGTAGCGGTCGGCGGCTCGCCAATACGACCCAGCATTAAAGAACTGGTCAATATCAACACCGTAGTTACCAGAACGTATCATGGTGAGTGCTTCCGGGCTGCCACCGACATGAGCGACGCTCGGGTCGAAGGCTGCGGCCCATTCGGCGTAGTATGGTCGCAGACTGCGTACCGGACCGATCAAGCCGGGTTGAGAGTTTTGGTACAGGGCGATAAAACGAGTGATACCGCCTTCGGCTACAGCTTCAAATACGACTTCAGCTTCGGCTAAACCGGACTGTGGGCGAGCATCAGGGCTATTTTCTATCATAACTGCGGTGACAGTTCGCTTAATGGCCTCTTCGCTATCAACTTGTAAGCCGTTTAGGAGCGAGTAGTATTTAACCTCCTTGACCGGAGCATTACTGCCCTCAACGGCGTAAAGCCACGGTTGGCTATTCATCCACCATATTAACCCTCCCCCAATAAGTAAAATGGCAAATATAGTTATCGTGAAATATATTTTTTCCTTCTTGGTGAGCGGTCCTTTTTTAACCAGCTGGAACCGTTTCTTCATCTCAAGCGGTTGACTAGTGGTTGGTTGGTTGTCGAATTTTATTTCTGGCGTGGTTTCAGCCTCAACTACGTAAGGCTCGTTAAGTGGCGAGTTTTCCTTGTTGTTCATGAGCTTAGTATAACAAAAAGCTTATGCTTAGAGTAGTTAGACTTGGCTGGCTTGCTTGAGGCGGTTTATCACTCGGTCTTTGCCGAGTAGCGCTAGAGTGTCGTTTAACTGCGGACTAAATGGCGCCCAGGTGGTGGCGACCCGAACAAGACTAAATAAAACTCCAGGTTTTTGGCCGGTTTGCACCAGTAGCTGATTTAGGCAGTTTTGGATGTTCTCGGCTGACCAGTCTTCCAGTTTGTCTAGCTCGGTCTTAGCGATCTGCAGCAAATTTAAAACTTCTTCACTGGGTAATTTTGCGAGTTGTTTATCGCCAGATATCAGCTCATCTTGGCGTATCGGTTCAGCAAAGAAATACTTGGTCATCAGAGGTAACTCGGCTAGAGTTTTTAGACGGTCTTGAACCAGACCAAGAACACGTTTTTTATAAACTTCGTCGTACGACTCGCTTTCCGCTGGCCAGTACATAGCGACGCGCTTATATAGATCATCAAGTTCCAGCCGTCGTATCCATTGCCCGTTCATCCACAGCAGTCTGGCCTCGTCGAAGCGAGCGCCACTTTTTTGAACGCGCTCTAGGCTGAATTTCTCAATCAATTCGTCTTTTGAAAACACTTCTTGCTCGGTGCCATCATTCCACCCGAGACTGGCTAGAAAGTTAAGCATAGCTTCAGGCAATATTCCATCCGTCTTATAGTCATTCACACTCTTGGCGCCGTCCCGCTTACCGAGTTTTTTCTTACCGTCTGGTGCCATAATATGTGGTAGACATACTAAAACCGGCGGTTCAAGTTCCAGTGCTTCATAGAGTGATAAATATCGCGGTATTGAACTAATGTACTCCAGGCCGCGGATAACATGCGTAACCCCCATTTCGGCATCGTCTACGATATGTGCGAAGTTATATGTGGGCAGACCATCGGCCTTCATTAATATAAAATCATCCAACACTTCTGCGCCGGCGCTTAAATCGCCCATGACCGGATCATGCCAGTCATAACGCTTAACGTTAGTTACTCTAAAACGGAGTGCCCTTGTGCCGTCCCATGCCGGTGGGTTTTTCGGGCGGTGATCTCGATAGAGAAAAGGCTTTTTCAGTGCCTTAGCTTCTTCGCGGAATGCCTGAACTTCTTCCGGGGTATATGGGTCGGCATAGGCTAGGTCTTTTTCGATAAGCTTCTCGGCCCACTTTCTATAAATCTCACGACGCTCACTTTGTATATAGGGTCCAAAATCCCCACCTTTTCGAGGGCCCTCATCCCAGTCAATTCCTAACCAAGTTAGGGTGTCAAGTATGAGGTTAGTGGCACCTTCCATAAACCGTTCTTGGTCAGTGTCCTCGATGCGAAGTATAAAAGTGCCTTTTTGTTGACGGGCTAACAACCATGGAAAGAGTGCTGCCCTAACATTGCCGACATGTATATAGCCGGTTGGACTAGGTGCGAAACGGGTGCGAATAGACGATGACATATCTGTTATTGTAACACGATACTAGGAGTTGATCCTGCTAATAAAAAACGAAAAGCTTCTTATTTGAGATACCCCGCGCTTTTTTGGTATGTTTGTCTGTTAATCAAATTAATAGGAATGCCGAAATACTCCGCAGCTCTCTTTGATGCGACATTAATGCCCGCCGGTCCGTCTCCAAAGCAAATAATTGACGAGGGTCTTATGCGCGCTTTGTTGTTAGAGTGTGATTTTCTGTCAAGCACGATTTCGTTATATCGTCCGCGAGGCGTGGCATGTTGTAGATCGTATGGCGTCATAAAGGCTGCCGTCTGACGGTCTGCGCTGGGCTCTAATATTCCTTTTCCATTGCGGGTGTAAAGATCTCCTGGACCCATAAATAAAATAGAATCACTTTCTATTTGGGAGAACCCATAATATACGTTATTAATAGGCCTCAGATCTTCGTCTGGTTCTGCCGACCCAACGAAGTCTATCTTATCCTCGCTTATTAAGCTCGTTGATATGGTTGATGATCCTTCGGCATTATCCCATAAAGCCGGTTGTTCTGAGAGTCTTGATGCTATGGTTTTTTGACTGGTGTCAAAACAATGAATCTTATGAATTAATAATTTAAACGGAATGCCGTTAACGTAATTTACCTGGATTGGTTCGCCGCTCAATCCTTGTACGGTGAAATGCTCGATGTCATGGCTGGTCTCTTCAGGGTTGTAGTAAAGTAGCGCTTCTTTATATTGTTTTGTAATTATCTGTTGTACTTTTTCTCGAACTGCGAATATGTCGTAAGCCTTGGCGCTATTGGGTTGCATATCAGAGTCATACTGAAAGCGCAAATAATCAGCGCGTTCATCGGGCTGCTTTGTTCTAATATTTTGATATGTGTTAGCTAGGTTCAGAGCTTGTAGTATAGCTATCCTATCAGCGTCATCGAGTCCATAACGTGCGATATATTCTTTCATAGATACTGCATCAAGCTTGCCGAGTTTAATGATAGTAATGCCCAGCGGGTTGTCGGGTCGCTCAGCAATGTTCGGAAAGCATTCTGCGAGCATAGATTTGAGTTGTGGCGAAGGAACACCGAACAGGCCTTCAGTAATAGCGTTGTATACCTCGTGCGGACTGTTTGACTTAAATGCTTCTTGGAGTCCTTTCTTGCGTAATTCGGTGTAATGCTCGAGATCATTGAGTGATGATGCGTTAAATTTGTTTTCTGTTAATAGGGTTTGCGTCAGGCTCCGCTTAGCGGTATCGCTCAGTAATTGCCCGTCACTCATCGACAACTGTCTTGCTAAAGAAGCTGTGGCTTCAGAATAACTTAAAATGGCATAGTGGGTTATTTTAGAGTCTGATAGTGAATCAATTCCAAGTTTATGTAGAAAAGCTACCCAAGATTTTACGTCTTCAAGCTGTCCCGCCTCTGTCATATCGAAGATACGACTTATAGCCGCTGAATCGTAATCTAGAATTTGGCCTATTATGTCGAGTCCGAGAGTATCGGTTATGGCTTTATTTGAGAGTAGCTCACTTATGGTAGGGTCATCGAAATTTAACTCTGGACGTAGTTGGGATAGTTGGTTGTATACCTCATTCAATTTATCAGATCTTTCAACTATAACTACTGCTTCCATGGCGATCTCTTGGTCTTCTATAGCCACTTCCGCGACCGCATCGATAACTTCTGCTTCATGACCATCTATCACCATTTGTTCGATAGGGTTTTTATTAATAGGTATTCCAAGTTCGCCCTCTTCGACGCCCTGCAATACTGTCGCGGTGGATGTTTCGCTGATCTGCTTCGCTTCATCGGGGGTAATAGTACCATCAGCCAATGATTGTTCTTTCGTACGCTTTGCGATATGAGCTATGGCGTCACCAACATTTTCCTCAAGGCTTGTACGGTTGCCTCCAAAATGTGTCGCAAGACGTTCTTTTACTGAATCGATGATTTCACGCGCACGAGCAATCACTCCCTCTTGTTCTGCAGACTTTTCGGGGGCAGATTTTTCAATTTCTGTATTCATAATAAGGTCGTATTACATCGATGCAGCAATTTGTAGCAGTTGGTCGGTATCTAGCGGAGCTTCACTATTTATAGTGTAGAGAACGCCGCCATTAGTCCAGGCAGCATGGCTATCGTAGGTGTATATAGTGACGCCGTTTTGGCTAATTGTTTCGTACCTGCCTTCTGAAGCCGGTTCAACTAAGTTATCTAGGACGGCGGTGGAGTTCCAGCTGCTAGCTCGTTGCTCAATAACGTAGCCTTTGCTGCCGCCGTTCGATTTGAAATGCAGTTCGACACGTCCTGGCTGGTAAGCTACCGGGCCTTCGAAGCTATAGCCGTCTGGACTGTAGGACGGATATTTGGCGGCGACACCCGCCTGGGAGCCCGCCACACTTACCGATAGGCCGGGCATGCTGATATATGTCAAATAACCGCCGAGCAACACTAGGGCAAGTGAAGCGGCCACAATGCTTGGTTTACTCAATTTTTTTGTCGATCGCTTGAGGCGTTTGGTTTTTTTGACGGCGGCAGTCACTGGCTTGGCAGTGTTAACTTTACTACTAGCATGAGCGATTAACTTTTCCTTTAACTCACGAGACTTTAGAGGGGTCGGCGCGTGCGACTTTTGCATGACCCGGGTAGGCGTGGGTGCTACGATTGACGATTCGACTATTCGGGTGGACTGCTTGGGTAAAGGCTGTGGGTGCGAGGCAAAATGAGCGATCATAGGACTACGATCAACCGAGGCTTGTTTTCTAGCGGGGGCGGCTGATTTTACGACAGGCGCTTTGAGGTGTTGACGTTTCAAAGTTACGCTAGGAGCGGTGACATGGTGAATCGCGGAAGATTTACTTGGTACAGGTCGTTTCGGGACGGTTTTAACAGGTGCAGGCATGATATCGACACCGGCTCCAGCCAGGCGGGTTGGATGTGCATGAGTAGTAGGCGTCCGGGCGGTTACCGGTAGTCCTGTAACGGCATCATAAAGCTTACCGTTAATTGTTATAGTGTGCTTCGCACTCATGTTCTTTTCACTGGCCTCGATTTTTCAGTTTCATAGTCCTTCTTGATAACTATCATAAAACTATCAGTAGTAAAGCACAAGGGCTTTTTAGTGGTATAATATCCCACGAATATGCAACAATACGACAACACGTTAAAAAAGCGCAAGCGTTTGCTACTGGTTAGTTACATAGCTATGACTTTGGCGGTTATTGCTATATCGACCGTCTGCGTATTACTGGTCTTGGGATACCGGTTTGATTTTACTTCTAACCAAGTTCAGCGCGGGGCTCTAATCCAGTTCAGTTCTTTCCCTTCGGGCGCTACTATAACTTTAGATAACGAACGTTTAACGTTCGGTACACCAGGTAAACATGATGTCACGGCCGCTACGCATGAAGTCAGTTTTGCTCGGGAGGGTTATCGGACCTGGTCGAAACGCTTCACAACAAAACCCGGTGAAGTTCGTTGGCTGAATTATGCACGGTTGGTTCCAACTACGGTCGAAACTAATGCCGTCAAAGAATTTGCGTCTATCAGTGACAGTTTAGCTTCGCCGGACCGTGACTGGCTGATGGTATTGCCAGATGCCGCGGCGCCGCGGTTGACTTTAGTAGATTTGCGAAATCCGGAGGAGCTTAAGTCGCTCGAGTTCAACGTACCAAATGCCAGTTTGACGCTGCCAACAGGTGCTAGTCATCGCTATGAAATAGTCGAGTGGAATCTTGGTTCACGCTACATACTTTTACGGCATAGCTTTGGAGAAAATAATCGGGAATACCTACGGCTCGACCGGACGGACCCGGCAAATATCATCAACCTAACGACCAAATTTGGCGTCAATATAGCCGATATACATTTTTCTTCAGACTCGGTTTTATATGGTGTCGAAAACGGTAACCTACGGCGTTTTGATTTAGGGTCGAGTTCCCTATCGGAACCCATAGCTAACTCGGTTTCAGCCATGAGACTATATGGCGACCGAACTATTACAATAGTCCAGCATAAGAGTTCGCGCTATGAAGTCGGTTTGGTAATTGACAATAAAGTTCACCCAGTGACTAGTTTTGACGACACGGTTGCAGTCATGGCTGAATCGACCAAATATTTTAACGACTATTACGTAGCCGTCGCCCGGGGCGCTTCTTTCGAGCTCATCAAAAACCCGAACAAGCCAGCCGGCGAAGGGCTAGAAAAAGTCGTGACCTTAACCTATCCTGGTGAAATTAAATGGCTCGATATATCATCGGGTGGGCGTCATGTCATAGCGGGTAATGGTACCCAATTTTTGACTTATGATATTGAGCTCGACTTGCGTTCCGACACCAACCTGCCGAGTTTATCAATAACTGATCCGACACGTCCACCGCAGTGGATAGACGGCTTTTTGCTAGTTTCAGTTGCCGACAATAAACTACGGTTAGCCGACTTTGACGGCGACAATCAGCAGATAATAACGGACGCCCTCCCCGGTCAACGAGTTAGTCTGAGCTCTAACAACGAACTGCTTTACAGCTTTTCAAAAACGCAGTCAGGCTCTGTGGTTCTCCAAGCCACTAAAATGACTGTCGACTAATAGCCGCCGCCAAATAGTCGTTCGATAAAACTCTTAGTAGCACCGCCTATGCTGGTCTGCTGACTGTTTTCGGTATCATTGTTTGGCCGGTTAATATTGGCTGCAGTAGCTGGGTCGGGAGCAATTTGCTCACCGATAACTAACAAGCGCTTGAGGGCTGTGCCGGGCGGCGTACAAGTGATTAGGGTTGCCATGGGTTTGCCGTTGTTTATAATTAATTCGCTCACCTGCGTCGGGTCAATAATTTTCTTTTCTGTCACTGCATAGGTATATCTAGTGCCCTCGTAATTCAAGTAAAAGGTATCGCCAGGCTGCAGGCGGTCAAGGTGTAGAAAAATAAACTTATAGGCGCCGTCATCAAAGACGTCATTGGCGGAGTGACCCAGTATGACAGTGTTGCCGATTTCGCCCGGTAAGGCGCTGGCCCCGGCAATCGGATAATGAACGACGCCATTTTTAAGGTGACTTTGGACAACCGATTCTTTGATGGTGGTCAGGGTGTAGTCTACTGGAGTATCGACATTGATTTTAGGTATTTTTAGGACCGGGTCTTTGCTGACACTGATATCGGTACTCGGGTCGATATATGAACTTGATGATTCGGTTGAGGCCGGAATGGCGAAAGCCATGACATTGGCGAATAATAACTGGTTATACTGTAAAACTAGAAAAATCAAAGCAACCGACAGGGCGACAAGTGCTGGCATAAAATGGCGGCTGCCTTTGACTTTCTCGGAATTTTTCTTAACTTTGTCGAGGAGTTCAGAGCGCAATTCGCGGACAGCTTCTTTTTTGCTGAGACCGGCCGGCTCTTTAGCTTGTTCATGGTTTGGCGACTGGACACTGCTGGTGGCGCTAATATGTTTTTGTACTTGTGTTTGATAGTAGCGTTCGTAGTACATTTGATAATACTGTTGCCAGGCTGAATGATACTTCTGCCAATGCTCCTTAATAGCCTCGTCGTTCATCATAGCCTCCGCGTCAGTTGAGTTCGAGTGTGTCTGGTCGTAGGGGTTTGTGTCCTGAGCGTCCACTTGAGCAGCTATCAGCTCATTTGGTTGTGGATCTTCATATATTTTGTCTATTTGCTGACGCATTAAATCAACCGCTGCTTGACGGCTAGTCGATGGTACGCTGCTGGCTCCATCGCGCGGTGGAACTTGCAGGTTGCGGTTGTCTTGGTCGGAATTTGGCTGCATCGCTCTTAGTATTGTACAATCTAATAGCGCTCAAAACAAAACAGCGCATTTGGGCGAGTGGCGGAATTGGTATACGCGTTAGACTCAAAATCTAATGATCATTCGATCTTGAGGGTTCAAGTCCCTCCTCGCCCACCAGCTATATCGTGTTAAATGTGTAAAAAAACGGTATAATCGTGCTTATGAAAAAGCCTTCAAAGTTTAAGATATCGTGGCAAAAAGTTGCCCTGGTTTCGTCACTTATATTAAACATAGTTTTTATTACTGGCTTTATGGTCGTCCAAGCTCTTGCGCCACGGACGGTACTGGCCCAGTTGGACTACGCCAATGCTTATTTTTGCAAGGATATGTACGACAATATTGTCCGGCAACTCAACTCCGATGAGAGCCGAGCGGCCTATGCGATGACAACTTGTCTAAAAAACTATAAAAACGGTAAAGATTTAGATATATCGTCACTCATAAAGCAAGTTAACGAAACCCCGCCTCTGACCAATTACCCTACTGAACGTTAACTAATAAAGCTTGTCGTTATCGCTTCAAGCGGTTTACTTGGATTCCATAACAAATAACTGGCGGCACGCGCGGCTGTAATGCCGCGCCATATCATCATTGGTTCATCGAATTCCTGGCTGATTACTTGACCTTCATGGGCGACAATAATCTGATTTTGGTGAAATGTAACAATGGTTGTCGGATAAGTAATCGTGAATTTATGCAGAGCCTCAGCTAGCTGCATCAGCTGCATCGAGAAACTTAGGATGCGCGGGTAATATACCGTCTGGAATAATTTTTGAAGTTGGGCAAAAGACAGCACCAAGCTAGTTTTATCTCGTTCAACCAGTCGGTTAGCCACCGGTTTAAAGAGTTCGAAGGCGTCTCGGGTAATTACGAGTTGTCCCAGACATTCTTCTAAAAGTGCTTCAAAAACAATAGCCGTTTCACTATTGCGCCCAGTGTCCCCAACCAGCAGCGCTACGTCGGCCCAACTGCATGCAGCCACCATTTCCGGCAACGCCGCCTTGCTGAAACCGCCCGTTAGGTTGCTTGGTATGAACAGGGTGTCAGTGATATGTGTTGGTACGTTCTTTTTGAGCGCATCGGGCAAAATGGCACGAATCTGACCGGCTCCCAGCGTGTCAGCTACCGCATAAGCCTCAGACACGGCACTAAAACCGAGCTTACTGCCACCGATAACTGCCAGTTTGCCCGCCAGGGTTCGTTGTTCCGGTTTATTCCAGGCAATATCGGGAAATAGCGGTTTAGTAGATGGTTGTTTCTGCCAGTACGAGTCCATGCCTGGTCTTCTCCAATTTGTAAGAAATATTTTTGCGTTCGATAACTATCGGCCAACCTTCGCGTTTGGCGCGTTCAAATAGGCCGGACGAGGGATTAAATGCAATTGGTTGCTCAACTAGCTCTAGTAAAGTAGCGTCGCCGTCGCTGTCGCCTATCGCCAAACTCTCCTGCCATGTTAGTCCGTGTTGTTCGACGAGCGATTGTAATATCTCAGCCTTTTTGCCAATAGTGGGGCGCGAAATCTGACCAGTAAATCGCCCGTCATGTCGTTCGTAAACAGCGCCGACTACTATATCAAAGTCGTACCTGGCGCCGAAACGTTCGATCAATTCTTGTTGTGAACCAGTGATGGCAATAATGGTATAGGCTTGGTCTTTAAGTGTGTTTAACAACCGCCTGGGAAAATGGTGGGTTTTATGAGCGCTTTGCTCGACAACTTTATCACAAGCTGTCTCAAATACATCTACCGGTATTTTTGGTAAGTTTGAAATCATGGTTTGTACGACAAACTGTTCATATTGGTCAAAGCTCATTTCACCACCCCGCCATTTGTTCCAGCAAGTATCCAGTTCGGTGAAGACACTGTCGGGCAGTACTCCATCTAACGCTAAAGTCTGTACCAGCTCATGATAAAGCTGCCAGCGATAGAGTGTTCCGTCGATATCAAATACGGCGAACTTGGTCATCCTCATCCTTTTTTTCTGCTTCGGGTATAACAAAACCGCTCCTTCTAGCCTCATCGACTAGTAGCTGCTGGGTGCGGTAGGCGTATGCCAGATAGGTCGAAGCGGTCTTGCCCGGGTGTTCTAAACTAGCAAATAACGCCACCTGCCCTTCGGCTCGAACATAAGCCTCACTAAGCGCTGCCGAATAGGCGGAGCGGTCGATTTCCGGGCTGGACCTTAACCTCTGGAGATTAGAAATAATGTCATTCGGCGTAGGAGGGTGCAGGCGTTTTTCGGTCATAATTCAATACTCACTGGACAGTGGTCGCTACCCATCACGTCTGGGTGTATCTGTGGATTTTTAACCTGTGCCGCAATAGCTTTGCTGGCCAGCCAGTAGTCGATGCGCCAGCCAACGTTGCGGGCCCGGGCGTTTGCCCAGTGTGTCCACCAGGTGTATTTTTCGGTCGCGTTTGGGTACACGCTGCGGAAAGTGTCTTGGAAGCCGGCAGTTAGAAAATTGTTAAAACCGTCACGTTCTTCGTTGGTAAAGCCATGTTCGCCAATGTTGGACTTGGGGTTAGCCAAGTCGATTTCTTGGTGGGCAACATTGAGATCACCGCAAAATAAGACTGGCTTGGTAGTCTCGAGTTGCTTAATATATGCTAAAAATGCCGGGTCCCAATGCTTATGGCGTAGTTCCAGGCGGCTGAGGTCGCCCTTGCTGTTGGGTGTATAGACCGTGACTACCCAAAAGTCTTTAAACTCAGCAGCGATAACACGACCCTCAGCGTTAGGGTCGCCGTAGGTATCGCCGGTAACGTTATATCTTGCAATGATATCGTCCGGAAAGCCGTCAAGGTATCTAAGCGCCGGCTGCTTACTGAAAATAGCCGTACCACTGTAGCCTTTTTTGACGGCGCTATAAAAATGCTCATGATACTGTGGCAAATCAAGCTCAACCTGATCACGACTGGCCTTGGTTTCTTGAAGACATAATATATCTGGATCATGCCCGGCTATAAAAGATTGCAGCGAGCCTTTGTTTAGAACAGCACGTATGCCATTGACATTCCACGAGTACAGTTTCATGTATTTAAGTATAACGCACATTTTAATATTTACTTTTTATGGTAAAGTGCTATAAATAAGCATTGTCCACACCCAACCCTTCACCGGGTTCTAGCGAGGAGTACCTGATGTCAACGAAGCATCATATGTCAGATCGTCCAAGTGACGAGCGCAGCATGAGGGAGGAGGAGATCAATCGTCTTCTCGACTGTCCCCCCGATCAGTCCTCGTCTCTCGCCCAGATACCTGACGTTTGCGACTGGAGTACTGGAGCTCCCGCAGGCCTGTTCCTGGGTACGATACGCAGAGCATCATGAGCGCACCGCGTGGACCACGCCGCCTGAATCTTTTGCCCATAAGGGTGAAAGAAACAGGCGGCTTTCCAATTTAGTGATTACCGTGCTTTTTTTAAGTCGCGTTCGATGTCACGCTGCTTAATAGTCTCGCGTTTATCCCAACGCTTTTTGCCCTTGCCAACGGCAATGACGAGTTTTATATAGCGTCCGGTAGCAAGCAGCTTAGTCGGCACTATAGTCATACCTTGTTTATTGGCGGCTACTAACTTGTCTATTTCATTTTTATGGGCCAACAGGCGTCTGGGCCTCTCGTCTACCGTACGAGTACCGGCGAGGCCTTTTTGGTTGTTGACAATACTAAAACTGGCTTTATGTAGCATTAGTTCGCCACTTTTGCTGCTAACGTAGGCGCCTTTCAGCTGTACATGACCCAACCGGGCGGCTCTGACTTCGGCTCCCGTTAAACTAAGGCCAACTACCAAGTCCTCGCCCAGTTCATAGTCGAATTTGGCGCGTCGGTTAAGAACGTTCGGTGTGGAATTGTGGCGTTTCATATTTCAATTGTATCAGAGGTTGTCTGTTGAGCGCCTGCTGGTAGACATCTATATATTTTTCCATCATGGCAGTCGCCGACATAGCTATGCCAACTTTTCTCGAGGCGGCCGACATCTCTTTAATTAAGGCGGGGTTATCGGCAAGTTTTCTCATACCCTCTGCTATGGCCTCAGCGGAAGGGTCTACCAGCAGTGCGTTCTGGGGACTAACACCTACCTTAAGTCTGTCGTCACAATAGACAATAGGCGTGCCTGCTGCGGCTGCTTCGGCCAGAACCATACCTTGCGTGTCGAAGCGGTAGGAAGTGAGTACAAAAGCGTCGGCATCGGCGTATTCTTGAGCCAGAAGCTCCACGTCATCGTATTTGCCCCGAAAGACGACGCGTCCATGTTTGACCGCGCGTTCACTCAAACGCTTTAGCTTAACCAATTGCGAGCCACTTCCGACGATATATAGCTCGGCGTTGTCGAGCTCAAGCAAGGCAAAAGCGTTAATAAGAACGTCAACTCGTTTTTCGGGGTCAAGTCGGCAGCAACATAAAAAACGCAGGGTTTCTTCCGAAGGGCGACGCCGCTGTACGACGCTAAAGATGGGCGATATGCCATTGGGCACTACAAAGGCCTGTTTACTCAAAGTTCCACGGCTGGCGTCAAGCAGTGCGTCTATCATAAATTGAGCCGGTGAGCTGAATGCATCTGTATAGCTGGCCAGTTTGGCAACATTTTTCCAGTCAGACCGAGCTAGAAAGGAATTTTCGCCAGCCTCAAGATGTTGGGGCAAGAATACTTTATTTCTCGTTCTATGCGGATTTAGGAGTCGCATGATAAGTGGGGCCAGGTGCAAATAAATCAAAGAGTTTAAGGCTGAAGCCAAAGGCGAAGTGTGGTGGGTAGCAGCGTAGTTCGAGTGAAATGTATGGACGTGCGGTATATGCATTAAATGTGCTAGACGGCTACCGAGAAAGAGCGATCCTCTTTCGTTTTGACTATGAATTATATCGAACTGGTATTTAGCGGCAATATCCTCAGCTAACCTTCTACTGAATTTTACCGAACATAGATAACTTGGCGTGCCTGGGAGGCGCCAAACGTCAAGCGCTTGATAGTCGCAGTTTTTGGGCGGGTTCAAATACGTTTTAGGCGCAAAGAGTGTTACTTTATGGCCGGCTCTCGATAGTTCGTTTATTTGAAGCTCAATTGACCGAGCCACACCGCCAGAGTGTGGGTAAAAGTCATCGGTTAAAATCGCTATGCGCAGCTTGGTCGGATATTTGGACATAAATTACCGCGTGCTTATTGTAACATTTCTAAGGACGGTTCAACTCGGTTTTGACAGCCCGCCATATACTGTCGTCGCCGTTTACAAAACGCCAATACCACCATTCCCCGCCCCATAAGTAAATATCTTGTTCACCGATCATCCGACCAAATTTGAAATTACGCCCGACTTGGTCGGCACTCATGGAAATGTTTTGTTCATCAATGCTCAGTAGCGCTGTACTGACCGGTCCCCAAGGTTCCATCTGTAGTTCATGAATAAATATGGTTTTCTCAGTGTAGGCTTTGATGATAACGGCGCGCAGGCGATGGTACCAAATGGGAGTCGGGTAAATCAGATAGTTGCCCGGCTCGGTTTTATCGTTCCAGACCCAGCGGTAAACCGAATAACCAAAACGATCAGGTGTTGGCGGGTTTATCGGGAAACCGTGCTGATCGCTCAAGCTCATCCAGATGGGTTTTTTAGTCCAACTTTTAAGCAAGTCGTATTCTTCATTCAGCCTTTCGCGGTCAGGCTTATCGCAAGTACCAAACCAATCATTAACGGCTTCATTCTCTAGCTGCCAGCTAATAAGAGCTGGGTGGTTCTCGTAGCGACGGGCGACGGTTTCCATAAAGGCGTAAAGCGCCTGCTTCCATTCGTGGCCTGACAGACTATAGGCCCATTCGGGTTGATGGCATTCCGGCCAGCGCGGCTGCCGCAGGCCAATACCAAGCGTCACGGTGCCGTCACGTTTAGCGACTTCGTCCATTTGCCAGTCCAGCTCAGTAAAATCTAAGCGGCCACGTTCGGCTTCGATTTCGTCCCAATAACTCATCAAACGGTAATGTTTGATTTTCATATCATCTAGCAGAGCTGTCATAGTTTCGTGCGGGTCTATCCCAAACTCGCGGGTACGTTTAATGGAAAAACTAACTCCCCAAACTGGGTCTTTAACGGGTGGGAATACCACCGGGTTCCACCATGGTGAAGTGGCGATTACAAAAACTAAAGCCGATATAACATAGCTAAAACGACGAAACCAGCGGTTTTGCCACCGCCGTTTGAGCCAACCGCTCGATTTACGGCGAGAATTTTTCGTGTGTGTTTTGTTGGCCATTTTCTACTCAATAAGTATAAGCAAAAGAGTTTTAAAAAACCAGCTAAACTGCCGTATAGCGGTTATGGCGTGGTATAATCAGCGTAAATAATCATGCGTATAGGACTGTTCACCGATACCTATCGGCCGACTATTAACGGCATTACTTTTGTGGTGGAGACCCTTAAGAAACAGTTGGAGGCACAGGGACACGAAGTTTACGTTTTCTGTCCGGCTCGGACTATGCGGCCCAGTAAACAAGCCGAACTGACCCGGGAAGATGACCGGATTATTCGCTTCCCAAGTTTTAAAAGTGGTTTTTTTGAAGACTTTGATATAACTCTAATGTTCCCACCGACAGTCTTTCGACAAGTTAAAGACATGGAACTCGATATTGTTCACATATTTACACCTTCGCAAGTTGGCCTGATGGGTATTAACATAGCTTTTAAAAACGACATCCCGTTTGTGGTGCAACACTGTACCGACCTTTACGAATTCGTTGAACATTACCCCAATGTTTTACCAGGAGTGCTAGCACTAGTGGGCATCGTCTTTCCTATGAACGTTAAACTCAAAGGCCACGATATTACCGAGATCATCAAAATGTATCGGCCGCGCCAAGCTGTTAAATGGAATCGACAAGTTATCGAAAAAAGTATTACCCTACTCTACTCAAAAGCCAGTGCCGCAATCGCTCTGTCTCGGAAAAGTAAAGCCCAGCTAGAAGGTTGGCAATATGGTCGCTACCGCTATGACGTTACCTTGATGCCTAACGGAGTCGACGCTATAGCAAAGCCTGCTATTGACGAATTAGCCAGCTTTCGCAGCCGCTGGGGGTTAAAAGACAGCGACGAGATATTCGGTTTTGTCGGCCGTCTCGGCGAGGAAAAAAACCTACCTATTCTTATTAAAGCCTTCGACAAAATCGGTCGCGCTCGACCAAAAGCCAAGCTTTTATTTGTTGGCGACTTTGAATTTCGCGCTAAACTTGAAGCGATGGCGGCACGTTCAAAATATCCCGACCGGATTATCTTTACCGGTTCAATGTCGCGCGAAAGGCTAGGAATCGCCTACGAGGTTATGGATGTTTTTGTATTTCCTTCCCTGAAAGATACCCAAGGTTGGGTTTTGCACGAAGCGGCGCACGCTCGTCTACCGATCGTATTAATTGACCGTGGTGTTTCCGAAGTAGTCGAAGACGGCAAGAGCGGTTACTATGCTAAAAATAACGCTACCGATGTTGCGCGTAAAGTAACTGAGCTCTTGAGTAGCCCAAAGAGGCGGCAGGTCTTCGGGGAGCGCAGTAAACAGTTAGCCATGAAATTTACCGAGAAGAAACAGGCTGCCAAACTGGCCAACCTGTACCAAAATCTCATCATCGAACACGAACAAAAGAAAAATACTTCCGACTAAAAGTCTATACCGCGATTGGCCAAAAAACCGTCGTCGAAGTGGTGCTTGAGCTTGGTCATGTCGGTGACGATATCGACCTTGTGGAGTAGGCTTCCGGGAAAATTGCGCCCAGTTAGGCACAGACTGGAGCTGCTATGGCGTAGGTTAATCAACTTTTCTAAGTCAGCCTGCTTAAGCAGTCCATCGTGAACGGCATTATTTATCTCATCGCATATCACTAACTGATATTTGCCGCTGGAAGCGCATTTAAGGGCGAATTCATAAGTCGCTCGGGCTTGGACTTTGTGTTCTTCGACGGTTGCATCCGAACTAAGTTCACCGGCTTCAAAAAATCCTAAGCCGCCTTTGTAAAAATCGAGTTTATCGTTGTAGAGCGGCATGATTTTTTGGATAAATTGGTGTTCGGATACATCCCAAAGTTTAATAAATTGGACGTAAGCCACTCTCCAACCAGCGCCCAGTGCTCTAACAAGCAATCCTAGACTAGCACTAGTCTTACCTTTGCCTTCACCGGTGTACACTACTACTACGCTGTTCTTTGTCTGCATGCCGAGTATTATATCTTATATTCCGAACTACATAATGCCCCCTGATTTTCTTGCCGCAAGGAGCACTTTAAGGTCAAAGAGGTGAGCTCTTTTCGGGCGATTTCGGTATTTCGCGATTAAGGTACGGCTTGAGATTCAGCAGCGTATCTTCGTCGGGTATATCACCGAGGGCTGCTACGATCTCACTTTCAGTATAGGCAAACAATTTACCGGAGAGCGAAGCTGTAGGCATACGGTCTGTTTTAATGATGCCTGCCGCTACGCTTGAGGTTTGTTCGAGGGTGAGATCTATTAAGGCGGGATGTGCTAATTTGCGGATTTGAGCATGGCGTTTGGATTGTTCGGCTTGGCGGTAAGCATTTCTTTTATCGATTGCGTGTGCCTTTTCGCTACGTTTACCTTGCTGGGCGGCAAACAACGCGTCTTGTTCGTGTAAGTCTCCCTGACTGGTGGTCTCGAAGTGAATCTTCGGGTTGGGATACAGTATACGCCCGGAGACGTAATACTCACCGCTTGGCACGTTCTGGGTGCACAAATCGTGAAAACGGCATAAACTACCGCAGGCGGCTTGATAGGCTTCAATTTGCTGATGGCTGGCTTCGCTAGGACTACTGATTGCCGGAACCCACACCGTAGCACGACCCGCTCGACGACCAAGGATTTTTTGAGCGTTGGTTGGAGACTGGACACACGCTTCCCTCGAGTAGAGCCAGACAACGTCGCATAGATCAAGCTGGCTGATATCATGTCGGTCAGCGAAGTCATAGAAAATTTCCCGCAAAAAATCAGTCGATAGATCAAATTTTATAGCCTCCCCTCTGATGCTTGGGAAGCGTATCATCTCGGTTTCAATACTCATACGCATAACATGAAAATCAACTGGTAGCGGTATGTTCTGATAGGGCACTAAATCATTTGTCATCATGAAATACCCCAGCATACTAGTCATTTTCTTTTGAAAACCCAAAAAGCCACCCCCCTTATGGTCATTTCTAACTCGCCTGACAAGCTCTTCGTAAGTCCCGAAATCATCAAAAATTTGGCGTGGATCGCCGTTGTAATCCGCTACGAGTCGACGCGCGTTCTCCACCCAGAATTCGGAGATTTGTTTGTGTTGAACTGGCAAATGATACTCAAGTAAAAGTCTTTCGATGTGCTTAGGGTCTAGGGTTTGACTATAACTAGGTTCAAATAGTTCAGAATGGTCTTCGTACAGTTGGGATAAATTAATCGTCATGTCATTTGAGTCGTTGACGCCTCGCATATAGTAACAATCATGAAACCAAAATAGAGCTAATTTGCGGTTATCTTCATCGCTTCTTTCTTCTGAACTTCTGGTGAACTCAGGTCGTCGCGGCATGTGACGCGGGTCTTGCGGTACACGAGTTGAATCTAGGTTAAACGGCCACAGTTTACGGGCATAACTGTCAAGTAAGGTGTTGAGAATGTCATCGATTCGCTTGAAATCCGGGATTACCCGGTGCTTATGGCCGTCTGCCTGCGGACGCTCCTCTTCGAGCAACTGTCTAATAGTCGACCCCTGCGGCTCACCAGCCATCCTTGCTAACGCTTCCTGAGCAGCGTATCTGACACGAAAAGTGGGACGGTGTTCGGTATGATCGCGAGGTACCGGTAAGCCGTCTAGGGCAATTTCACGGCTTTGTAATAATAAATCACGAGTCATCTCAGGCTCGTTCGTGTCTTGCAGATAATACCACCAGTCTCTCGCCCACTCGGTACCCACACGTGCGATACCTATATCTAGGCCGTAAGTCTCGGCAATGCCGGTTGATATAGTTTCCAGCTGGTCCGTTCTGTCTATGTTGTATTGGTCGAGCGAATTTTCCCCTCTGATTTGCATGAGTACAATTTAAAGACTCCCAGCGTAATAACGCAAGCATAAGTGAAACACAGTCCCTTTACGGTCATGCTTGCAACCAACCGGGCGGCCTGTATTATAGGTTGTATATGAGTGAGCGAGGGGGCGCTGGGGACGGCGCGAATAAATTAGCTGAACAGTCTGATAATAATCGGCCAATGGCTGAGTTCGGGCCGGTTAGGTTATCTAAAGTACCGTTAAGCGGTATTAATGTCTTGCGGCAAATCCGGACTCATTTTGACTCCGAAGCGATCGAGAGACTGGAAGCGTCGATCAAATTCAAAGATCAAAAAGACGGTATTATGCGCTATGACTTGATTGAGCCACCGTCCGTCGCTCTGTTAAATGATGCCGAGGCTGAAAGTTACTTGGGAGACCTAAATGAAGCCTGGGGAACGGACTATACCTTAGATGATTTAGTGCGCTGTAACCCGGACGGCAACGGCCGAGATATTATGATACTTATTGCTGGCGAACAACGCGGCATGGCTATCCGCCGCAAGATTGAAAACGATGGTTTGTCGCCTGACTCACTGGTTATGACGTCTCTCGAAGAAGGCGTTGGTTTTTTAGAGGCTTTTCCGCGACAGTTTATTGAAAATAACGCCCGGACTAACCCATCTCCGCAAGATGAAGCACACGCCATACGCGTTTACTACGATTTAATGCAGGACAAAGTCAAAACAGATAACTCCGAGGCCGTCTATACTAAAGCGGCCTGTGCCCGGGCCTTCGGCATTCGCGAAGAAAAGGTGCGCGACGCCGTTGTTTTCACCGATTATCCTCTGTCGATGCAGCAAATGGTAGACCGCTATCCTTATTCGACAATAGTTGAAGCTAAGGAAATTTTTGAACTATATGCAGAATACTACGAAGGGTTAGATGACGGCGGACCTTATTATTCTGCTGATGGTTCAATGCATATCGGCAGTGCTGTTGACGTAGCCGTGTACGAGGTTGAGACCTGTATACTACGCCTCAAAGCGGAGCGGTTGAGGCGGCGAACTAATCCGAACGGTGCCCGTAGAGATATGAGTCTAAAAAACCAGGCGGAGGCAATCCGAGCTAGTTTTAAACAGGAAGAGCTGGGTGAATTTCAAGTTGGCCTAAATGGCTTAGATGTTCCAACTGACTACTTGGGTCGTCGCCTGGAGGCGAATGAGAACTTGTTCAGCGCCGCCCTTGAGGCAGTGGCCCTTCTCGACAGGCTTAATGGGTTGAATAAGTCCATGAAGTACCGACTTGGCCGCTACAGTACCGTGACTAATGTCACTGTCGAGCCACTTTAAATTATCTAAGGCACTCTCACTACAATATCCCGCCAAGTGTTCGCCGTAATAGTATCATTTCATTTAGCTTGATAAGATTCAGTTGCTCAATGGCTTCGAGCACGCGTACGACATTGGTTTGGGCATGTTTCTTAAGAGCTAGCTCCGCTTTTCTGGTTATTTGTTCGACAACTTTTTCATCGTCACTTATTAGGCTTAAGTAAGACATAGTCAAATCACTTGCTATGTCGTTGGCTTTATCTCTAACGGCATCAATATGGATTAGTGTTTCGAGTACGTAGTTACCAGTACGGCCACTTTTAAGAAGAGTTTCTTGATAGGCATTGAGTTCTTGTACATTTGGGATAATTCTCAGCTGCTCGAGAAGCGCGAAGGCCCTCCATAGAGCTGGATCATCAAGAAATAAGGTATTGCCCGGGTCGGCTTCATTGCTGGCGTGGTTTAGGGCGATATCAAGTACGGCTTCTTCAGGCATGTTATGGCCGTGCAAATCATGTAGCCGCAACACCTCAGCTGTCACTGGGCTTTCGGGTGGTGGGATATCTACCTCCCCTGGGTGCGCCATATCAACAAGTATAACAATATTCTATAAATTAACCATTTTCCACAAGGCTGTTAGCTGGGGACTAAGGTAATTGCCGCGGTGACTTGGTAGTTCGACTAATATAGCCGGACGCCCTAATTTCTCGGCTATCCAGTCTTCGTACTGTCCACTGAACCCATAACCCATAACATCTTCGGCTCTGTTGCCGAACATCGTACCGTATCCGACAGTCGAAGCATATAGGCTGCCGATAGCTCGCGAATCACCGTAATCGTTGGCTCCGACGAGCCGACCTTGGGCGTGAAATGATATCTCGACACGCGGTTTTAGTTGGGCGGTTAAATTGGCCAGGGCTCGAGTCTCCGGTTCTGACATGGGCGCCGTTCCCCCACCTCCCGCCATCGTGCCTGAAGATGTTTCGATGTCGGTTTTCCAGTCGGCAGTTGCAAAATTACGTGCCAGGTTTACGTTGTTAGCGTTATACCGGCTGCCCACGGCGATGCCGTCAGGGTTGGTGTTTGGAACGATTACGACTTGTTTTCCGCCCGGTATTTTAGGTGCAGTACTGTCGAGATGGCTAGCCCAAGCTTGCATAGTTGTAGTACTGCTCGGTTCGCTACCATGCATACCCCCCGTAAATAGGATGGTTGTTCCGCCATTGCCATAGTAGTAAGCGACGATGGGCCGGCCCCTGACTGAATAACCTATGACGCTAGTCGCTCGGCAATTTACTCTTGAGGTGTAACTCCAGTTATCTTTTGATTCCAAGTCGTTAACGCCACTCTTCAGACCTTTATCTATAGTGAGGGTAAAAGCTGTACAACGGGCGGCGTTCGAGAGCTTAAAGACCACTTGATTGTCGTGTCGGCTTAAACTAGCCGCAAGGCCGCTAATTCGAGCATATTTTGTTATATCAACATTTTCGTCTATGGGTTGATCGAAAGTCACGACGACGTGCGCATTCGGGTCAACTCCGGAAGTGCCGACCGATACGGCGCTGACTTTAGGCCCTCCCGAGGTAGTGAAATCGACTACATGAGGGTCAATGAGCGTACTGCCATCAACCGCCTCTACCGAGTCTAAGTTAAGCCGAAAATTCTTCTCGCGAGCCAAGTCGGCTTTTATGGCGACCTTTATAGTGGTGTCGCTAGTAGTTGTTTCGGTTTCTATAGCTGCATCGTTACCTTCGTAAGACTGGACTAGTTTAGCGCTAGCATTCACCACCGGTTTATCAGTTTTAAATAATATTTCGGTAGGTTTGACGTAAATAATGTCGCCTGATTTTACGGAAGCTTCAGTTAAGGTTACCGCCGGCAATATAGCCACCTGCTGTTTGGCTATGATGCCTACTTCTTGATCTTCGAACGTCCGAATTAACTCAAACGCATATTCATTACCTTGTTTAAGAGCTAAGTCGTCTATGCCGCAGGCTAGGGTTTTTCCGTTGGCGTCACATGTCTGGGTCTTGTCTCCCACCTTGACGCGGTAGGTGAAAACGTGGTCGGCTTGGTTGATTGTATATACTAAAGGCTTAGTTATAGCTAAGGTATGCCTAAGGGCATTCTGAGCCATAACCTCAGGGGGCTCGGCGGAGCTTAGTGTAAAACGCGAACCAAGTAGTTTTATTCCCCAGGGCGAGCTGACAACCTTGGCAGTTTCTTTTCCAGGAGCCTTAGTGGGCTCAAAGCAAGTTTTCGTTGACACGACGTTTTTGATACCGCCCTTATAGACGACTTCATAGCTTGAGTGATCGTCCGTTTTGTAAACGCTAGGCATGAGAGTTAGTTTGTTTATGCACGTTTCGCCGGCAAAGGAGAATTCGACAGGGCGTGGTGCTACTAGTAAAAAAGCATAAACGGCAGCCGTGACGACTGCCGTTCCACCAACTATCTTTTCTATGGGGGCGGTGTGTATTTTTTTAGCCAGTAACTTTAGTCTCTGACGTAACATTACCGTGAAAATTATAACATAATACTCATGCTTGAGCGAGGCGAGCCTTCCTGAGTAGGCCTGTCCAGTCGTGCAGCTGACTCAGGGTATACTCGAGGGATTTTTGATGTTTTTCAGCTGGTACAAACTGGCCATTCTCGTTCAAATGATCAAATATAAGTATATTAGTCGAGGCACTGACTATGGGGTGCATGTGAATTTGTAACAGGACATTATTGAGTTGTTCTATACTACGCGCCGCGCCCATTACCCCGTAACCAACGTATGCGACCGGTTTTTTTGCCCACTCGGCATAGACAGTGTCGATAGCATTTTTTAGACTTGCAGGATATCCGTGGTTGTACTCGGGAGTGATTATCAAGAAGCCGTCCTGAGCAGCCACCTGAGCCGCCCATGCTTTCGTACTTTCCATGGTGTAGTGACCAGCTGACGGCGTCTCCGGCTCGTTTAAGAAAGGTAGATTTATTTCTGCCAGGTCCAAATAAGTATACTCGGCTTTCTCGTCTTGGTCGGTTGATAATTTAACCCAATCGGCGATTTGCTTGCCGTTACGTGTTGGTCTTGTACTAGCGACGATAACACCGATTTTAAACTTTTCTTCCATAAGTCCTCCTCACTTTTATTATTGTTTAGTTGTGGCAGATGTCAAAAACTAAAGTTTACGTTCATGATCGCGTTAACCATTGTTTTTAAAAATCCGCTTCCCATGGTTGAGACTATACAATGTATAGCAACTCTACATAACTGTCAGTATAGTCGAGTCACTATACAATGTAAAGCGGCTGTGTTAATATTCTTAGTAGTAAAACACCGTTCTACTGGCTAAATAAGTAAAAGGAAGACGACATGGCCCTAAAACAGTCCCGCACCGCTGCCATAGCAGAAAAAACAGTTGAATGCGAAAGGGTTCCAGGGTGTATTGCCCTGGCGCTTGAAGTATTAGGCGACAAATGGTCTCCCCTACTGCTCAAAGAACTAGCAGAGAATGGTTCGCTTAAATTCTCCGAACTGAGCGCCGCTTTTCCTCGTCTGTCGCCGCGTACTCTAAGTCAACGACTGCATGCGCTGGTGGATGATGACATCGTCCTAAAAGCTCCCTATTCGCTCCATCCGCTTCGTTTCGACTACAGACTCAGCGTCAAGGGTGGTGATTTGATAACCATTTTACGAGCCATGGCCGACTGGGGTGAAAAGTATTCACCTTCGCGTAAATTAACATAATATGATATAATAATACAGTCTTTTTTCCTCTCTAGGAAGGATGAAGTAACTATGTCACGTTCTAAAAAGAAGAGTGACGACGCCCCAAAGAGCGACGACCGTCATTGCCGCGCGTGCGGTATGCAGTTGCCGATGTTCAAGCAGTGTGTCAACCCTGCCTGTTCTCTTTACAAGAAGCCTCAAGCAGGCTGATATGAATCCAATCATTAAGTCCGAATGGCTAACAAAGGAAATGTACCTCCGTCTGTTCATTGGTGAGAACTCGCGGGCTGCCCAGCGGTCCTGGGCTTTCCTGTTACGTTACGGATTAAGTTACGGTATTGACATCGTAACTGAGTCCGGACGTGAGTGGGAATCACGGTTCGCCAACATAGACAAACTGCAAGCACGCGCCAAAGTCAGAGTCGCTTCTTTGACAAACGGTATCGATCGGCTGATCGATGCCGTACCCTATGGCTTGGGCGATGCGACTCGCCGGCACTTGCGTGCACTCCAGAAGGCTGTCCACACGCCTTAACCCCGTTTTGCTCCTTCTAGTGAAGGTCCTCTGAACGGGGCCTTCTTTTTATAAGGGTTATTTCGATGGGTCAATACGCGTCAAGTGAAAATCACCACATGACAGGCAGCGATAAATGTTCAGTTCTAATTCGGGTTGTAGGACGGTCTTTTCATCCACTACCATTTCGGCTTCATGCCTAGTGCGATAACGTCGTTTACCGCTACAAAGTAGAGGAGCGTCAAAATTACGGGCGATTGGTTTTTTGATTCTAGCCATACTAAGGCCTATTATAAACCCTCCTCGCTTGTTGGCTAAGTGGCTCTAAACTGGTATACTAAACATTAGTAGTTAGTGGCTGAATAAATCAAATAATAAAGCGTGTAGCGGTGGTCTTTTGTTGTGCTAGGATACTCTAGAGTGGGTAAAATCTACAAGACAAGCAGTAACAATACGCCCACGTATCAAGTAGTTACGAGGGTGTTTTAATGGCCCGTTTACCTTCCCCCGGCAGTGACCAGGGAACATGGGGTGATATACTCAATGATTATCTTTCGCAAGCCCACAATCCGGACGGCTCTCTCAAAGATGAGCAAATAACCGAATCCAAACTGTCTCCTGCCTTAGTAGCTCAAATTAACAGTGGCGCTGGTTCTACCGGCGCCACTGGCTCAATTGGCCCTCAAGGCGCAACTGGGTCGGCTGGCGCCACCGGCGCAACAGGCGTAGGTGTAACCGGCGCCACTGGTCCTCAAGGTCCGCAGGGTAATAACGGCTCTACCGGCGCCACTGGTCCACAAGGTTCTCAAGGTCTTCAAGGTTTCACTGGTGCAACTGGCACAAGTGGCTCTGCCGGTGCCACTGGCGCCACCGGCGCTGGTTCTACCGGTGCGACCGGCCCACAAGGTACAGCTGGTAGTGCTGGCTCTACCGGCGCCACTGGTCCACAAGGTCCCCAAGGAACTCAAGGTGCCACCGGAGTCGGCGCCACTGGTCCTACCGGCCCTCAAGGTGCCACTGGCTCAGGCGCGACTGGTGCAACCGGTCCTCAGGGTACGCAAGGCCTCCCGGGTAGTACTGGTGCAACAGGCGCTGCTGG
>JAEYUN010000015.1 GCA_023432475.1 Candidatus Parcubacteria bacterium
CGCGCCTTGTTTTTTTACGCTTATGCTTACTTGACAAAACAGCAAGTTTTTGCTATACTTTAGGCTATAGATAGATAAGGAAAAATAAAAATGTCAGAACAAATCAATCCAAACAACTTCGAAACACTCAACAGCTTACGTGATACTAAAGATGCGGTAGGTGGAAAGGCTATTGATTGGGCTGGGATTCAAACTCCTGCCGAAAGCGCAGCGGTTCGCGCGGAAGTACCTCAAAAAGATCCAATAACTGAAAGTGTTGAAAAGAATATAGATTTGTCTCGAAAGTATGGGGCGGCTGATTTCCAAATACCTACCAAGCAGTAGGACGACGTAGTCAATTAATAAAAAGAATACCCGGTCGAAAACGGGTATTCTTTTTATGCCTTAAGCAGTAATTACTCGACAACTACTTGGGTACGACGAGCGGTTTTGCCGGTAAAGCGGCGGGTTTTGATTTGGCGAAAATTAACAACACCGTCTTTAGCGGCATGAATTGTAAAATTCTTGCTCAGGTAGGTGCCTGGGCCGGCTTGTTTGGTTTCACCAACTTGGCGGACGATAACGTTGCCAGCTTTTACTTTTTGGCCACCAAAAAGTTTGACGCCGAGGCGTTGGCCTGGTGAATCATGGACGTTTTTGGCTGTTCCGCCAGCTTTAACATGTGACATCTAACGTAACTCCTTAGTAATTTCTAAAACAGACTGGGAAATAGTTTATCAAAAACAGAGTGAAAAGGCAAGAGTTCGGGTTGGGGTTTATACTTCCAAAACCACCAACTCACGGCCAGTCACTTGATCTTCGCGCCGATAAATCAAGCCTTCTGGCGTATGTTCAAACAAAACCGGTTTAAAATCGAGTGATTCTAACTCGTCAATAACCGGTAGACGGTGGTACTTTCCACCAACAAACCAGGCGGGCATGGCCACACATAGACGCGCCCCATCTGGTAGTTGAGTGCGAATATTTTTCAAAAAACCACGCATAGTGTTGTTGCAGTCATGAATAATTTCTTTCAGTTTTTCTTCCGACGGATTCTGGCCGCCGAGTGGCTGTCCTAGGTAGCCTTCGCAGGCAATCACTTCTATAGGCTGGCGCCAGATATGATCTTTGGCATCGGCGACCTCCAGCATCATCTGGTGATTGCTTGAATTATTAAGTTTCTGGCGCAGCCAGTTCAGATTCGCTTTGGTGTAATCAACCATTTTCGGACTAATATCACTGCCGTAGATGCTTGACCCCATGAGCCAGGCTTCTTGAAGCACGACACCGGTGCCGCAGAATGGATCAAGCACAATAGTTTTACTAGTAGGCGCTCTTTGGCCTAGCGCTAAGTTAACTATAACCTGGGCCAGTTTTGGCGGCAGCATACCCACAAAAGCGTCACGCTTTGGCCGTTCGCGGTCGCGAATACGATAAGCGTCGATTTGCTGGACGTCGACAACACGACCAAGGTAGGTCTTGTCGTTGGTTGCTACAATGACAAACTCAAGACCTAACTCACTGGCAAGCGAGTTATGATATGTCTGAGCGCTAGATAGGGTGGTGGCTTCATTTGGGACCACCCTGACTGAGCGGCCTTGGTTTTTGATAAGCTTCTTGAGACGTAGTGCTTCACCGTTGATGGCATACGGACTAATATCGAAACCATACAAACTGAGGCCGAGTTTGACCTTACCTTCCGGTATAGCGCTAATCAGGTGCGGTAACAGCGATTTTATTTTGCTGGTGGCAGACGATAGTTTGGTGCTTTCGAGAGTCGCTAGCAGCTCGGCTTGCTTGAGACTGCCACCGAGTCGCCCAAAATCGACCTGAGCATTGACCAGAGCGGTTTCGCTAGTGAGAGGCGTCACGGCCTTTGCACCATAAAGCGTTTCGAGCTCTGCAAGGCCAATCTCAGGTTGTCGGCCCAAAATACATATATTCATGTAATTAGTATACCTCAGGTAAGCTGCCTGGTTGGTTTCGGTTTGTGGTGCGATATAATAGGCATATGTCTTTCAAAAAATGGTTGAACGTCGCGACGCTCGTGTTGGTCGCCCTGGTTATTTTCTTTGCGCGTGATGATATCTTAGACGCCTGGCACCTCTTGTGGCAGGTCAATATATGGGTATTTCTACTAATAATTCCCGTACAGTTTCTAAGTTATTATGCAGCTGGAGCCACCATATTTTCATATCTTAAACACGGCGGCGACCTCAAGCACGCTCCGTGGTATGAGCAGCCGAAAATGGCGCTCGAACTGAACTTCGTTAACCATATCTTTCCAACAGCCGGACTGTCCGGCGCGTCTTACATGACTTTTCGGCTAAGTAAACTGGGCGTTAACCATGGCCGAGCTACGCTGGCTCAGGTTATCCGTTTGGCAATGGTATTTTTGTCGTATTTAGCACTCATGATAGTAGCTGTCATCTTGGTGACTATCGACGGCAACTTGACCCGCATGACCATATTGGTGGCATGTACAGTCGTGTCTCTTATATTGTTTGGCGCTATCGTTTCACTCTATGTACTCTCCAGTCGCGAGCGGTTAGATAAGTTTGGGAACTTTCTAGACAAAATGCTTAACGACCGCCTAGCTAAGCTGATAAAGCGTCCCAAGCCTTTTGTCGAAAGAACCACACTTATCAAATTTTTCGACGATATCCACAAAGATTACAAAGAGCTGCGGCGCAACCCCAAATACTTGAAAGAACCGTTTTTGTGGGGGTTGGTTTTTAACTTGTCCGAAGCCGCCATGTTCTTTATCGCTTTTTGGTCTCTCGGGGTATTGGTCAATCCGGCGCCATTGTTAATAGCCCTCGGTTTAGCCGGTATTGTTGGCTCAGTTTTAGTAACTCCCGGCGGCACGGGGGGCTACGAAGCCATGATGATACTTTTCCTGACCAGTGCTGGTGTGTCGGCTAGCGTGGCAGTTGCCGGTGTGATATTGGCTCGTACCTCGTTGATTCTTCTAACCATTGCTACTGGCTATGTTTTTTACCACTTAACCATGCGCAAATATGGAAAAACTCACGCTTAGCGTCTCGGACGCCATAGCGTATATCAATCAGACGCTCGAGTTTGCCTACCCGACGTTAGTAGTTGAGGGTGAAGTAGCTAGTTTCAAAGTTAACCAAGGTAAATATGTCTTTTTCGATCTCAAAGACGAGTCGGGTACGCTAGGTTGTTTTATGATGCTTTTTTCGCTTAGAACAGCACTGGAAGATGGCATGCGTGTTCAGGTTTCGGCCACGCCTAAGCTGACCACATGGGGTAAATTCAGCCTAACGGTTCGAGAGGTTCGTCCGGTAGGCGAGGGCAGCTTGAAGCGAGCCTTTGAACTACAAAAAGCTCGCTTAACGGCCGAAGGATTATTCGCCCTGGAACGCAAGCGTCGACTACCAGCTATCCCGGCCCGCGTAGGCGTGATTTCTTCAACCGCCGCTGCAGGCTATAAAGACTTCATAAAAATACTGAATGATCGCTGGTCAGGACTTGACGTCACGGTAGCCCATACCGCCGTGCAAGGGGCTGGGGCGGCTGAGCAAATCATCCGGGCGCTCAACTGGTTTAACCAACAGGCCGATCCGGTTGACGTCGTAGTTTTAGTAAGGGGTGGGGGCAGCGCTGATGACCTGAGTCTATTCAACGACGAGCCCTTAGTGAGAGCTATCGCCGCTAGCCGGATTCCCACTCTGGTTGGAGTAGGTCATGAGGTAGACGAATCGTTGGCCGACCTAGCCGCCGATGTACGGGCGGCTACTCCAACCAATGCCGCTCAGTTGCTGGTCCCAGACAGACGGGAGGTAGCAGCCTCACTTGATTACAAACTAAAACATATAGCCGGCACTATAACCGCTCAGCATCGAGAGTATTTACGCCAGGTTGAATACAGCGTTGCGAGCATTTTTCAGTCCATCGAACGTCGGCAAGCTGTCATGAAAGACAGATTCAGTCTTCTCTGCACCGTTATAGCTCAGTTAAACCCGCGCACGGTGCTTAACCGGGGCTACGCTCTAGTGTTTGCTCAAGACGGCTCGGCACTAAAAAGCAGGGTGCCGGTGATAGGCGAATTGCTACAGATAGAAACCAAGTCACATAAACTAACCACGGAGGTAAAACATGTCAGCAAAAAGTCTTAAAACTCGTTTAGCCGAACTCGACGAGATGGTTGCCTGGTTCGAACAAGATGATGTCGATATTGACGAGGCTATAAAGAAATTTGACGAAGTTACGGCTCTGGCAGAGTCAATCAAAAAAGACCTGGCGGTGTTAGACAACAAAATTACCGTTTTGAAAAATAAATTCGACGGGGAATAGATGCCGCCCGTTCTCGCTATTGTCGTGGTTGTAGTCGCAGCCGTCTGGCTTGGCACAGTATTTTTCGGGCCACCTTACGTACCAACCCATCGTCGCCAGCTTCGGCGTTTATTCGATGAGCTTAGTCTCGGCGAGCATGACCACTTGGTGGATCTCGGGTCAGGTGACGGTCAAGTCTTACTAGAATGCGCGCGTCGGGGAGCGCGGGCCAGTGGCGTTGAACTAAACCCTTTCTTGGTAGCTATAGCCAAGTGGCGGCTGCGGCACTATACCCGAGCTACGGTTAGGCTGGGGAATATCTGGAACTACCGTTTGCCAGAAGATGCGACCTATGTGTTTGTATTTTTCGCCGGTGATTTTATGGGTCGACTCGAACGCTTCTTAAAGCATCGAAAGATGCATCGTCCGGTTAAACTTATCAGTTACGGTTTTGAGTTAGAAGGCTATCGGCCATCTAAAACTATCGGTGCCTTTTACATTTATGAGTTTTAATTTATCATATAAGTATGAGCACAAGCGTTAACGAACGCGGTTCGGTCAATCCGCTACTGATATCGAGCATTATTTTGGGTGTTATTGCAGCAGCTTTCGCCGGGGCTTTTATATGGGCTTATGGCAATTATGTTGACCAACGCGATAACACCGACCAGAAAATATCCGCTGCGGTTACGGCAGCCGAAAAGACCGCCGCTGACCAGCACGCTAAAGATCTAACGGAAAAACTAAAAGAACCGTATGCGCAGTTGGTTAGCCCGGAAGACTTAGGCCGGGTAACTTTTAGTTATCCAAAAACCTGGAGCGTCTATGTTGCCAAAGACGGCTCAGCTGGTTCTTATGAAGCTTACTTGCACCCGGGTAGTGTTCCGGCCATCAGCAACACCTTGGCGTATGCAGTACGCGTCACCATAACCGAACAAGAATACGAAACTGTTCTCAAAACTTACAGCAGCTTTATTAGTCGCGGCGACCTCAAGTCGAGCCCGATTACGATCGGCAATTTCACCGGCGTGCGTCTCGACGGTAAGTTTAGCAACACTCGGACCGGGTCGGCCGTTATATTCAAAGTTCGCGACAAAACTTTGACACTGGCTACTGATTCACCTAGTTTTAAGGCTGACTTTGACAACGTTGTCATAAAATCTCTCAACTTCAATCCATAGGCTGTTTGTATGCGCTAGTACTCTTGCGGCGTAAGCTTTTTGGCGTGTTAAACTGGTAGTTAGATATGGGTACAAGGGGAGAGGCTACACAAAAAACAATCCAACCGTCACTGCCGTCAATATACGTTGCGGCACACGAGCTCAAAACGCCATTGGTGCTTATACGCCAGTTAGCTTTGGAACTTGAAGCCGGGGCCAACGGACACTCGGAAACCATCGACCGCTTACTGTTAACCGTTGACCGTAGCTTGCGGTTAGTCGAGCAATTAACTCGCACCAGTCGCCTCGACGAGGCTCTGTTCGCTAGTGAGCCATTGCAAGCCATGGCTATATGCCAGGCGGTTGTTCACGAACTTGAACCTAGCGCCCGGGCTAATGGCCAGCGTATTGTGACTCGAGTGTCGCGACGCAGCGGTCTGGCTGTCGGTCACCGGTCACTTTTGACGGCGGTTTTAGTAAACCTGTGCGACAACGCTCTCAACCATAACCAGTCCGGCGAAAAGGTTATATTATCGGCCCGCAACACTTCTGACAGTGTGGTGTTTGCGGTGCGTGACTTCGGTCCGCAAATCAGCCGTAGGGACTTCGGGGCTCTTCAGGCACAGCTAGGCAACGGGCCGCTCCCCTTGGGAGAGCGGCCGCGCAGCAGTGGTTTGGGTCTTTGGATTACTTCGCGTTTTGTTGAGGCAATGGGCGGGGAACTGGCAATGCGTCGTCATCAGACGGCCGGTATTACGGTTTCTGTTACCTTACCGTATTCTAAACAGCTATCATTGTTATGAGATACGTCTTGATGGTCGAAGACGATCGTTGGCTAGCCGATAGCTACCAGCGCGTATTAGAAAAGGCTGGTTTTAAGGTCGTAAGCGTAGGGGGAGCCGAAGGGGCTATTCGACAAGTTGAGACGGCTTCACCGGACGTCATATTGGCCGACATGCTCTTAGAAGGCAATACCGTCATGGGTCTGCTTCATGAACTCCAAAGCTACGATGATACTACCCAGATTCCGGTAATAATTTGTACCTCACTATCGCATGAAAGCCTGGCCGTTGACCGTCTGCACAGCTACGGCGTGCGAGCAGTGCTCGATAAGGCCGTCTTAACCCCCGAACAGCTTGTCGCAACCGTGAAAGAAGCCTGCCTATGAAGCCTGTCCGGACAAAGGCTATTGTTCTGCGCCGTACAAACTACGGTGAAGCCGACCGTATATTACAGCTCTTGACGCCGAATTACGGCAAGATCAGCATTATGGCTAAAGGGGTTCGGCGCGAAAAGAGCAAACTAGCTGGCGGTATCGAGCTGCTAGCAATCTCTGATGTCACCTTGGTATCTGGCAAGTCAGAAATCTGGACCCTGACGGGAGCCAAAATGGATACATTTTTTGCACATATCATGAATGACTATGACCGTTTGCAGTTCGCCTACGAAGTTATAAAACAAGTTTCGAGGGCCGCCGAACAGGTGAGTGACCCAGCTTTTTTCGTACTGCT
>JAEYUN010000012.1 GCA_023432475.1 Candidatus Parcubacteria bacterium
GCCAGTGGCACCTTGAGGGCCGGTAGGACCAGTGGCGCCGACTCCGGTGGCACCTTGAGTTCCTTGGGGACCTTGTGGACCAGTGGCGCCGGTAGAGCCAGCACTACCAGCTGTACCTTGTGGGCCAGTCGCACCGGTAGAACCAGCGCCGGTTGCTCCAGTGGCACCGGCAGAGCCACTTGTGCCAGTTGCACCAGTGAAACCTTGAAGACCTTGAGAACCTTGAGGACCAGTGGCGCCGGTAGAGCCGGTATTACCCTGCGGACCTTGAGGACCAGTGGCGCCGGTTACACCTACGCCTGTTGCGCCGGTGGCGCCAGCCGACCCAGTGGCGCCTTGAGGGCCAATTGAGCCAGTGGCGCCGGTAGAACCAGCGCCACTGTTAATTTGGGCTACTAAGGCAGGAGACAGTTTGGATTCGGTTATTTGCTCATCTTTGAGAGAGCCGTCCGGATTGTGGGCTTGCGAAAGATAATCATTGAGTATATCACCCCATGTTCCCTGGTCACTGCCGGGCTGTGGTAGACGTGCCATGTCCTATGATTCTCTCCATCGTTTCGCTTTTAGCGCATAACCCTACCTGCAAAAAACACGCTTATAGTTATCTTGTTCTAATTCTACCTTCTCTGTAATCGCTGGTCAATCACGGATATTTTTGAATAATATGTTGTAATAATATATAGGCTCAGCTTTTATGGGGTGAGGGGGATTTTGGAGAAGCTTCACCAAACCAGCGAAGCGTACTATAATGAATTTTAAGCTATGAAAAAATTCACTTTCCACGTTGTTAACCTGCCCCATACACAAACTACTGCTGAGTACACTCACTGCGCCTATACCCAGAAAGTTCGCAAGTTCTGCAACATGATGACCGACTTGGGACACGACGTTTACCTGTACGCCTCGGAAGAAAATGAAGCCCGCGTCAAAGAGCTAGTCACCGTTATAACCAAGGATAAACAGTTCGAGTTTTATGGCGATAACGATCACACCAAAAACTTTTTCAATGTTCGATGGGATATTTACGACCCGGCCTGGGTACACATGAACACTAACGCCGTCAAAGAAATTGCCACACGCATCAAGCCTCGCGATTTCATATGCGTTATCGGTGGAGCCTGTCAAAAGATTATCGCCGACGCTTTTCCGAACAACCTGTCGGTCGAGTACGGTATCGGTTATCTTGGGGTATTTTCCAAGTACCGAGTTTTTGAAAGTTACGCCCATATGCATTACGTCCATGGCACCCAAAATGACGACAACGGTAACTTTTATGACACTGTCATACCAAACTATTACGACGAAGAAGAGTTTCCCTTTGCTGAAAAGACTGATGACTACTACCTTTTCATGGGGCGGTTAATTGACCGTAAGGGTTGGCGCATCGCCCAAGAGGTCTGTGAGAAATTAGGCAAACGACTGATATTAGCTGGTCAGGGTGAGTTTTCAGGTTACGGCGAACACATCGGCGTAGTCGGCGTTGAAAAACGCGGCGAACTTATGAGCAAGGCTAAAGCGGTTTTTGTGCCGACAACTTATATAGAACCTTTCGGAGGTGTTCACGCTGAGGCATTGCTATGCGGCACACCGGTTATAACTACCAACTTCGGCGTCTTCACCGAAACGGTCCAAAACGGAGTTAACGGCTACCGTTGTGACGTCTTTAGAGATTTTGTAGCAGCCACTAAAGCGGTCGACAAATTTACTACCGCCCAACGCAAAAAAATCCGCGCTGTTGCCCAAAAACGCTTCACCACTAAACACGTCCGCAATATGTACCAAGACTATTTCACTCGCCTCGATGATTTATGGGGCGAGGGTTGGTACGCAAAATAAATTCAGTTAGAAGTTATTTATTTTTCGGCGTGTTTTTTGTATTCTTCAAGCGCTGCGGTAGCCGCTTGTTGCTGGGCAATTTGTTTTGACGGCCCCTCGCCAACACCCATGAGTTTGCTGCCAATATAAACACCAAGTCGGAATATTTTTTCGTGATCCGGCCCGATTTCTTCAATCATTTTATACTGAGGCGTCATGCTATCGATTCGTTGCGAAACTTCTTGGAGATGCGACTTAGGATCCCGCCATGTACCGCTGTCAAGGATGCCTTCGAGCTTGCTCAATATATAGTCATTTATTAACTTAGCGGCCTGGTCGTATCCTTGATCTAAATAAACCGCGCCGATAAGCGCCTCAAAGGAATTAGCCAGTATTTGAGCTCTAGCACGGTCTGAACCTTGTTTTTCGCCACGCGACATTCGAAGAAGCGGCTGGTAACCAAGTTTGGTGCCAGCCTCGGAAATGCTTTCCGTCCTAACCAGGGCGCTACGCCAACTAGTTAACGTACCCTCTGGTTCAGAAAAATTATCGTACAAATAATGCGTTACCACTAGTTCAAGGACGGCATCACCTAGGAACTCCAAGCGTTCGTTATGTTCGCGTGTACTTTTTTTGTGCTCGTTAACATAACTGCGATGAGTAAAGGCTGTCAGAAGCAATTCAATATTCTTAAACTCGAAACCTAGTTTTTCGCGGGCGAATTCTTGATATGGCGCGGTATGAACACCCTGCATCATGTTATTATATTCCCCTTTCGCGAATTCGACGTTTGGCTAGCAACATCAACCGGCCAATGTCTTCATATTCGGCAACGTCAAGCGCTTCATTGAACTCGAACCATTTAATGTTAGCGTAAAAGTCTTCTTTTTTAATTTCTTCACCGTCAGTTTTGACTTTCATGAGGTAAATTTGTGTAGTCATGAGAACTAGTTTGTCGAGTCGGCGATAGCGGAAGTGGGTTTTGCCTAACCAGCATATCGGCTCAATATCATGCAGGCCGGTCTCCTCGCCTATTTCCCGAATGGCTGTTTCTTGGGCTGTTTCACCTTCTTCGATATGACCTTTCGGAATAGACCATCGGCCTTTCGGGTCTTGGATCATCAGAAACTCAACTTCGCCTTTTTTGCCACGGCGAAAAACTATTCCACCAGCAGTCGCTTCGCGTACTACTTCTTGAATAGCCGGTTTTTTGCGTGAAAAATATTTTTTGAAATTATCAAACTTTGGTGTCTGCATCGGATTCATCTCCAAACAGTTTGCGATAAGCCGTACCAAGTACGCCGTTAACAAACTTGCTCGAATTATCTGAACCGAACGCCTTGGCCAACTCGACAGCTTCGTTTATCGCCACTTTCGGAGGTACCAACTCTTGAAGAGTTTGTAGTTCGAAAATAGCCATACGTAGAATCATACGGTCAACCCGGGCAATCTGGCTAACCGGCCATTCTGGCGCGATCGGCTGAATCATGGCATCTATCTCGTCGCTCTTGTCGGCGACGCCTACGACCAGTTTTTCCACAAACTCAGTGTCGCCTACAGTATCGCTGTAGCGTTCAAGGTTGCGGTTTAAGATGTCGGCCAGGTCGACGCCTGTATCGTTGCACTCACTGCGAAATTCATATTCATACAGTGTTTGCAGTGCAATGATACGCCCAAGATGTCGGTTTGATGCCATATTCGGTTCTTTGGTTAAATGAAATTAAAAGTGCGCTTTTTTAAAAGCTTAAGCTTTCGCTTTGCCGGTCTCGCGTTTAGTAGTGCGGACCTTAACTGGTGATTTGCCGTTGACAATTCTAGCCAGCTTCAGTCTTAGATGACTGCGGCGAAGGCCGGTTTTGCGTGGGCTTGTCTGTTTCTTAGGTTTTCCCATAGACTAAAAAGCTCCTTGCTTCGGTTATATTAACTTGCCATACATTGTAACAGTTTCGACTTGATACTACAACGATATTATGCAATAGTATTGACTTTTTATCGTGCTAATGGTCACGGATAATTATTGGTTCTAGATGACTATATTGACCAACCGATTTGGCACATGAATTACACGCTTCGGTTTTTTGTCACCTAAATATTCTCGAACGCGTTCGTTTTCCAGGACACTTTGTTCGATATCTTCCGGCGATATACCAGCCGATACGTCAATTTGAGCCCGCACCTTACCATTGATTTGGATAGCCAAAGTTACAGTATCAGAAACCAGATAATCCTCTTCCCAACTCGGCCAGCTATCGCGCTGAATCGAGCTTTCATTACCCAGTTGATGCCATAGTTCATCGGCCATATGCGGCGCAAACGGTGCCACTAACGCCACCAGGCTTTCCAGTGCAAACTGCCACTCATCGCATAGGCCAAGAGTACCTTTAGCTTTTAGTTCATATAGCTCGTTGGTAGCCTTCATCATAGTCGCGATAGCAGTATTATATTTTTGGGCTTCCAAGTCTTCAGTCACTTTTTTGATAGCCGGGTGAATAACCCGTAGCACATTTGTCATATCACCCTCGGCTGAACCTGTCGCTGCGTACTCTTGCACCAAGTTCCAAATACGACTTAAGAAGCGGTGCGTACCCGGTACGCCCTGGCTATCCCACCTTACCCAAAGATCCAGCGGTGCGGCAAACATCAAGTAGGTGCGAAGCGCATCGGCGCCGTAGCCTTGGTTGATAATTTCCAGAGGATCAACGCCGTTGCCTTTGCTTTTGCTAAACATCGTGCCGTCCGAGGCGGTGACTTTGCCGTTAAATAGGAATTTTTTAAATGGTTCTGGGTCTGCCAGTAGGCCAAGTTTATGGAAGAAACGAGCCACAAAACGCACATATATCAAATGAGCTGTCGCGTGATCACCGCCGTTATAAAAATCTATCGGCATCCATTTATTTACAACCGCTGGGTCAAATATACGTTCCGCATTTTTCGGGTCAAAGTAGCGTAGCTCGTACCAGCTACTACAAATGTAGGTGTCGAGCGTATCGGTTTCACGCTCGGCCGGACCACCACACTGTGGACAGTCAACTTTAAGCCAATCGCTCGCCCGAGCGAGCGCACTGCGGCCATCGCCACTCGGCGCGTAGTCATCGAGCTCTGGTAGCTCAACCGGTAGCTGGTCATCTGGCACTAAAACCGGTCCGCACTTTGGGCAATTGACTATCGGAATCGGCGCTCCCCAATAACGCTGACGGCTAACACTCCAGTCACGAATTTTGTAAGTCGTTTGCGCACGACCGAGCCCTTTGCGCTCCAGGTGGCCAACAATCTGCTCCCGCGCTTCCGCGCTTGATAGACCGTTATACACACCCGAATCTTTTAACTCACCCTCACCGGTAAATATATTATCGTCATTGTCTGGAGTGTAAATAACTTCTTTGATTGGCAAGTCGAATTTCTTAGCAAATTCGTTATCGCGCTCATCGTGGGCTGGCACAGCCATAATAGCGCCGGTGCCGTAGCCGCCAAGTACGTAGTCAGCTACCCATATTGGCACCTGCTCGTTGTTCAACGGGTTTATGGCATAGCTACCGGTGAAAACGCCCGTCTTTTCCTTGCCTTCAGCCTGGCGCTCGACTTCGGTTTTTTTAAGGGCGTTTTTTATATAATCATCGACGACGGCTTTTGTCTCCGGCGTGATGAGTTTATTGATAAGCTCGTGTTCTGGTGCTAGCACTAAGAAAGTGGCGCCGTAAAGCGTGTCGGGTCGCGTTGTAAAAACGGTGATGTCGGTGTCCGAGCCGGCAACAGCAAACTTAACCTCAGCCCCGACCGATTTGCCAATCCAGTTTTTCTGGGCGTTTTTAACAACGTCGCTCCAGTTGAGGTCGTCGATAGCTTCCAGCAACTCATCGGCATAGTCGGTGATTTTGAAGAACCACTGTTTGACTTCTTTTTTAGCAACTTCAGGGTCGTCCGGACCATCATGACGCCAGCACTTACCGTCAATAACCTGTTCGTTAGCCAGTACCGTTTGGCATTTAGTACACCACCACTGCATCCGGGCGTCCCGGTAAGCCAAACCTGCTCGGAACATTTCGGAGAAAATCCACTGCGTCCATTTGTAATACTCCGGCAGGTGAGTGCTGATTTCTTTGGACCAGTCATTACTCCAACCCATTGCTTTGTATTGTTTGTGGTAACTAGGGATAATGCTGGCCATGCTAGCTTGAGGCGATACTCCGGTCTTAATGGCGTAGTTTTCCGCCGGCAGACCAAAAGCGTCCCAACCGACAGGGTGGTAACTTTCATAACCTTGCTGACGCTTGAAACGAGCCATCACATCGGAGATTGTATAGTTCATAGCATGACCAATATGAATACCGTTACCCGACGGGTAATTAAACATGCTCATGGCGATGTATTTTGGCTTGTCGCTGGTTAAGTTGGCTTGATAGACTTGCGTCTCATCCCAAATCTTTTGCCATTTTGGCTCAATAACAGCAGGGTCGTATCTCTTCATACCTCTTAAACTATATCATAAACGACTAGGCTAGAGTACGTACTCGTAGACAGCCCAACCGGCTAATAAAACCAGTAGAACTACGACTATAACGGTACCAACGACCACGAAAGTACTTTTCTTCGGCTTGTCGGCCGAGGCAGTCATAGCCTGAGGCTGGACCTGGTTGTCAACACCCGACAGGTCGACGACCGAAGGCTCGTTTGTCTCAGCTCCTTCGACAGGAACAGCCGGTTCGGCGGCGGGCGGTTCAACAGCCACACTCATATCTGGCTCGGTACTTGCAGCCATAACCGGCTCAGCTGGCTCGACAGAAGTCACTTGCTCGACAACTGGCTCAGCTGATTGAGCTTCGCTAGGCATCTCTGTCTCACTCGCTAGTGAAGGTTCCTCGGTAACTACCGGTTCGGTTGGTGCGGAGTTATCAAACGGCTTTTCAGCTTCGGCCGACGGGTCAACTGGTGTAGAGGTTGGGTAGGTTGATGGATTGATTGATGGGTCTGGGTTCATATTTATCTCCTTTTATAAGGCTTTAGCTATTATTCTACGCTCAAAAGTATCAGTCGTCGACCTCCTCTGCCGAGAAGGCGCTGAACTGTTCTGATTTAACGTCTAACCAGTAAGCCGTCTGGCGCACCAGTCGGGCCTCGTCGTCGGCGTCGCGGAGCAAAACCTTAATGGCTTCTTCGGCAAAAACACCGTTTTGAGATCCCTTGGCTAGCACCACCGCTCCCGGCATCATGACGCCATGAACGAAACCCCCAGCCTGATACGGCGTCTTGAAAGATTTAACCTGACAACCTTTTTTGGCGGCAGCCGGTGCCAGATATTTAGCAGCCTCGTCCCCTATAGTCACGACCCATTCCAGTTTTAATGGGTCGCACAACTGACCGATTTTTTCGTGTGCTTGAGCCGATGTAGAACCTAACTCATTCATAGACCCGAGTATAGCTATGCGTTGCGGAGCGGGTGTTTCGTAAAGCGTCTTTAGGGCGGCCGCGGCTGCTAGCGGGCTCGAGTTATAGGTGTCGTCTATCAGTACGGTTTCTTTTAAACCGCGCAGAACTTGCATACGGCCTTTAGTGGGCAGTATTTTACCTATGCCCAGGGTTGTTTCTGCGGACGTCAACCCTAGTTTGGCTGCCACACAGGCGGCAGCAGCAGCTGCCTTTAAACTATGATCACCGACTAACTGTAGTGTTATCGGCAGCTCCCCCCACTCGGGAGTGAATAATTTTCCTATACGTCCGTCTACCGGACTGGCCGGCTCTACACTCAACCGATACTCGGCCGGCTCGCTACGCCCATAAGTATCGACAGAAGTGGTTTTAGCAAAGTCAGCATATTTGCCAGACACGTCGTCGCGGTTTATGACGGTGGTCTTAGAGTAGGCAGCCACAGATAATTCTTCGCGCGCAACAGCGTCGAGGTTGCCAAAAAACTCCATATGTTCGTCGCTAACCGCCGTAACAACGGCGATATCTGGTTTCAGATACCGTCCAAAGGTCGGAATTTCACCGGGATGGTCTGTGCCCAGTTCCTGCACTATGACGTCGACGTCTTTTTCTTCTTTGATGCGTAGGTTCATGGCCGCAAACACCTTCAGCCATTCCTTAACGGAATGCACTTGACCCGGATAATCCACGCCAAGCAGCGCTAGCGGTACCGACATAACATCGTTGTGATTACCTTCGTGCGCTCGTACACGCAGTCTCTCAGACAAAACAGTAGCTATGGCTGTTTTTGTGCTGGTTTTACCGACACTGCCTACTACCACAACTAGCTGGGGGCTGTGTTTTTTGAAATAACGTTTTACTTTGTGCTCTAGGACGAAACGGACGATTTTTTTGAACATGGTTATCCTTCTTAGGGATTAGTATATAAGAAAGGCTGAACCTACACCAACTGTTTTGTTGACGCTATGGCAACCTATAGGAAAACCGACCTAGATGGTCGATTTTCATGAGCTGCTGCGCGCCCACCCGGGTTTTTCGTTTTTGGATAATATATTTTTTTGTTTTCCGCTGCGCCAAACCCGTTAGCGCACCAGCCATGACTTATTTATAACACAAGCGTTTATGCCTGGCAAGGAGAGGAGTTTTTGGTAATCCTATCGCTTTTTTAGTACAAATATGCTTAACTAGTGCTGTTCAGGATAGCGTATAGGTTACTTCGTAAGATAGAAAACATCGCTGGTCGAACTGAAACTTATTGGTAACGAAGGAAAATATACGTGTCCAAAAAACTTTTTGTAGGTAGCCTCGCCTGGGGTACTACCGACGATACACTGCAAGCTCATTTTGCAACCGTCGGTACCGTTGCGAGCGCCAAGGTAGTCACCGACCGTGACAGCGGGCGCTCACGCGGTTTTGGCTTCGTCGAATTCGACGATGACAAAGAAGCTGACGCAGCTATCGAGAAGCTGAATAACTCAGACCTCGATGGTCGTACTATCACCGTTAACGAAGCTCGTCCTAAAGAGGACCGACCTCGCGACGGTGGCGGTGGCGGTTCATTCCGTCAGCGCAGCTGGTAATCCAGTTCGCATAAAAACTCCGGATTCGTCCGGAGTTTTTTGTTGTCTATATTTATTTAGAGTTGTGACTCAAACATGTGGTAGAAAGCGCCCTTTTTGGCGATTAACTCGTCAGCGGTGCCCTGCTCAACTATTCGCCCATTTTCCATCATATATATGACATCGGCTTTCTTGATAGTCGTCAAGCGATGAGAAATCGCGATAATCGTTTTGGTTTTATCAGAAAACAACCGCTTGAAAATACGCGCCTCCGCCAAAGCGTCAATCACACTGGTCGGCTCGTCAAGAATGATAATAGGTGCATCACGGTAAAAGTTACGAGCCAGCGCTAGTCGCTGCCATTGCCCGCCAGACAAATCAACACCAGGAGTCCCGTCGGCGTCTTCTATCCAGGGATTTAGGGCGGTATCGAGCCCCCGCGGCAGTTTATCGACAAACTGGGTCGCCTCGGCCCGGACTAACGATTCTTTGAGCACCGCACTACTGTTTTTAGTAACATCGCCGAACCGCACATTATCGCGCGCGTTGGTAAAGGTAAATTTTGTGAAATCCTGCTTCAAAACTGCTAGCTGGGCATGCCATGACGACAATATGATAGTCTCGAGCGGTTTGTCATCGAGCAACACCTGGCCTTTAGTCGGAGCATATAACCCAGTCAGTAGTTTTATGAGGGTAGTTTTACCAGCACCGTTCTCGCCGACGATAGCAACGTGTTGGGATTTGTTGATTGTCAGGTCAATACCGCGCAGGACAGTTTGCTCATTATTCGGATAATTGAACGAAACGTTTTCAAACTTTATAACATCAGGCGCTGCCGATAATTTGTGTGAACGGTTTTCAGGCCGTTCCAGAGCCATGAATTGTTCATATTCGAACAGGTTAGCCACATCTTCGTCGATACTGCTCAGCTGGCTAATAAACCCTGACGCACCGCCGATAGCTCGGCTAACCACCTGTTGGACATAAACAAACTGGCCAATTGGTTGGTTACGGGCGACTATTTCGAGCGTTATCCATATCAGGGAGCCAACCTCGGCTATAGTCTGCAAGCCGTTAGCAAGTAGTCGCTTGCCGATAAATTGCTTTTCGAACTCAATCCGGACTTTTTCATCTTTGTCACGCAGCTTAATACGCAGGTCCAACAAATATCGTACTAGTCCATAAAGCCGTAGTTCGGTTGCGGTCGGCGGCTGGAGCAGGCTCCACTCAATCATATTCTTAGTTCGACGGGTTTCGACATTTTCATTCCAGTGAGCAATCTCGGCGCGAGATAGTTTGAACTGGAGGTAAACTCCAGGGATTATCGCAACCAGTACCGCCAGTGCCAACCAGCCATTTATCAGCGTCAAAGCCACAATACTAGCAACCATAGTTATAAGCTGCGAAATAATCGAGGCTAGTCTGTCGAAAATCCAGGCAAAAAACTGGGCAAACTTCTGAGCCTTGTCATATAAATCGATTGATTTTTTATCATCGTAGCGCCAAAACTCGAGCCCTAAAAAGTGTTCATACATCCGGTCCGACACTTTAGACTCAACTCGGTAGCGCATACTGGCCTGAATATACTGGTCAACACTACCCCACGCCGTACCAAACAGCCCGAACAGCGCCGTCAGAATAATGTACATGATCGCCTGGTCACGCATCGTCCCGTCGCCACTCAGCGCCCCAACTAGTGCTGTTGTTGTAAGGGCTGCGAAATAGGCAGTTGCGATAGGCAGTAGCGCATCAATCACCGCCCCGAATAACTTGAAGAGTACCGCCCCCGGAGCCATCACAAAGCTAAGCTTGGCAACTTTAAGGATAGCCACGGCTTGCTCGCGCGGTTTCATTTGCCTCTTACTGGGTCGTTTTCGGGAAGCACTCGCCATAATCAAGCTCTATTGTAACGCAGTAAAGCGCGCAACCTTGCGCCCGCCCAAATCAACAGGTTCAGTGAAGTTAATATACGTACGCACCCAGACTTTTGGTGCATCACCGGTGTCATAAAGTGCCCGGTAAACAACCAACCACTCATGCGTCGCTTCGTTACAAGCTAGTTCAATAACCTCATATTCACCACCCTTGTAGTGGCGGTATTTGCCTAGTGGTAGATCAGGCTTCGATAAAAAATCATCGCGATTAGGCATATTTATATCAGCTCCAGAAATTCTTGCTCATTAATAACTTTAGTACCGTAACTTGCAGCTTTTTTTAGCTTACTGGCGCCGACATTTGCACCGGCTACCAAATAGCTCGTGTCTTTGGCGACGGCAGTTTGGAAAGTACCACCCAGGGCTCGAATCCGTTCAGCCGCCTCGTCGCGGCTCATGCTCTCAAGCGTACCAGTCACGACAAAGTTTTGGCCGCTAAGTTTACCGGATTTTGGCTCGTAAAACGGCTGAACACCTAGCTCAGCGAACTTCGTTAGCAAAGCAATATTGTCCTCGTCAGTAAACCAGGCCGCGATGCTCTCAGCAACGACTTCGCCGACGCCTTCAACATTTTTAAGCTCATCGATAGTCGCATGTGACAGCTTTTCTAGGCTGCCAAACGCATTCACGAGGTCAAGCGCAGTCTGGACACCGACGTGACGAATGCCAAGCCCGTAGACAAACCTCTCAAGTGGAGCACGTTTCTTGTCAGCGATGGCATCGACTAGTTTTTGGGCAGAAACATCAGCAAAACGATCCAGTTTCAGCAAATCGACTTTTTGCAACCTATAGATATCAGCTAGGTCTTCGACTAACTTGGCGTCAACTAACGCTTCGACGTTTTTTTCGCCGAGCGTGTCAATATCAAGCGCGCCGCGTGAGGCAAAATGCCGGACGGCCCGCTTCAAAATCAATGGTCCATTGAGTCCTTTGGCGCGGTAGACGACCTCGCCCTCTGGCCTTATGAACTCCAGTTCCGGGTACTGGCGCGCCAGTTCTTTTTCGTACTCAAACACTTTGGCATTTTTCGGTCGAAGTTCGGTAACGACGCTTTCGACCTGTGGAATGATGTCCCCAGCTTTGAAAATAACCACTGTATCGCCAATCCGTACATCCAGCCGAGCGATTTCGTCAGCGTTATGCAAGCTGGCATGTTGAACGGTCGTGCCGGCCACTACTACTGGGTCAAAAACCGCTACCGGTGTGGCCGCACCCGTCCGACCGATCGATATAACAATATCTTTGACGACGGTCGTGGCTTGTTCGGCAGCATATTTGTAGGCCACCGCGCCCCGCGGTTGCTTGCCGACCACACCCAGTTCATTAAACAGCTGACGGTCGTTTATTTTTATCACCAAACCATCGGTGTTAAATGGCAGCTCGTGACGCTTGTCGGCCCACTCGACCACAAACTTCATAACGTCACTCAGTTCGGTAAACACACTAGCCTGTTGGTTACGACGAATACCAAGTGCATTCAGCGCCTCGTAGGCAAAGCTATTGGTTGGTATTGCTGCCGCGTCATCGCGCATTAAATCGTATGCCACAAAAGTCAGCGGCCGCGCGTCTACTAGCTTTGGATCAAGTTGGCGCATTGTGCCGGCGGCTAGGTTGCGCGGGTTGGCAAACTCCGGTTTGCCAGCAGCTCGCTGCTCGGCGTTCAGTTTGTCAAAATCGCGCTTCAACATGACAATTTCGCCGCGTACTTCAGTCCGACCACGTAAGAATTGTTCGTAGCCATCTGTGGCCTGCAACCGCAATGGAATATTTTTGATAGTGCGAGCGTTGGTCGTTACGTCCTCGCCAATATAACTGTCTCCGCGGGTGATTGCCTGGACAAGTACACCGTCCTCATAAACCAGAGCGCAAGCTAGGCCGTCCATTTTGATATCGGCGAAGAATTCATGCTGCCGTCCGGGCAACAATTTGTCCATCCGCTTAACCCAAGCCTCAACCTCAGCGACGTCGAAAACATCGTTTAGACTGAGCATCCGCGAACCGTGGCGAACCTTGGCAAAGCCGCCTTTTAGCTCGTGACCAACCCGTTGTGTCGGGCTGTCGGGCACGACTAGTTCGGGATGCTTGGCTTCGAGTTGTTTGAGCTCACCGAACAGGCTGTCGTAGACAGCATCACTGACGCTCGGGGAGTCCAGAACATGGTATTCGTAGCCGTAGCGATTAAGCAGCTGCCGCAGTTCGGCGGTCCGCTCAGCTGGCGACAGGGTCATCAATCATTCTCCGGTAAAGCAAATAAACGTAGCTAGTGCCATAAATCAGTCCAAAGCCTGTCACCAGCTGAACGAAAACTGGCAGAACATATGACGAATCCCAACTAAACGACTGGACTACCAGTGCCACCGGTATTAGGACCAAGTACCAAATCAGAGCAATTACCAGCGCTAGCCAGAGCAGCCGGACAAGTAGCCGTGAGCGCTGACCGACGACAATTTTCTTGGCAGTTTTGTAGGCATTTATCGGGTAGGTTCCGGGAATAGTCGTAATCATTAGGGCAAATAGTGTCGTCGTCAGGAAATAAAGCGTCAAAGCGGCGACCAGTACTAGCGCGCCGACGAATAACCCAGCCTCGATACCATCACCAATAAATCCGCCCGATACCGCCACTGTGTAAACCAGCGTGGCGAGAGCAAATGGCAACATTTGTAAAACGCCGATCAAAACCAGCACGAAAATCGCGATCATTGGCGCCCCAGCACTGTAGAGACCATCGCGCAACTTGACGGCTTTGTCAGCTAACCGCTGGCGTAACAACCAAACCGTGACCAGCGCCACGAAAATGTAAATTGCTAGCATATAAAACTGCTGGACTTCGGTCAGGTTACTGTTTAGTACACCGCCAAGACTGGAGGTTACAACAATAAAAGCTTTCGAAAACGGTCCACTAACCGCGTCAGTTTCCTCGCCGACAGCATCAATCAACTCGTTAACAGTAGCTAGGTTGTTGCCCTGGATTATCCCAATCATCAGTACCGACATGACGAAATAAAGCACCAAGAACCGAAAGAAAAGTCCCTTGGAAGACCACAGGGTCTTAAAAACATTCACCGTAAACGGTATAAAACCCTCGAGCCGGGGCTTCTTTGGTTTGTCGCGCTTGCGAGTCAGTGAAAAACTCTGGTGCGGTGCGGACAAACGGGCCTGTTTAGCTTGGACAAATGGCCGCTTTAGTGCTGACCATAGACCATTATCCCAAACCTTAACTGAGCGTTTGGTTTTAGTTGACTTTGCCATAAAACTACATCGAGCTTCCGATATTACGCAGCCGTGCCACCCGCTCTTCAAGTGGCGGATGAGTGCTGAAAAGACTCTTAAAACTTTTGCCTTTCAAGGGGTTAGCGAAAAACAAATGAGCTGTCGAGGTATTTTGCCTTTTAATAGCCGTTGAAACACTAGCCAGTTTTTCAAGAGCGCTGGCTAAACCTTCTGGATGACGAGTTGTCATAGCGCCCGTCGCGTCGGCCAAATATTCACGCTGACGACTGACGGCTAGCTGGACCAGTAAGGCAACTATTGGCGCCAAAATAGCGGCGCCGATACCGAGTATCAAGAATATGCCGTTGGACGACGAACGGTTGTTATCCGAGCCACCAAACCAGAGCATACGCATAAGTATATCGGCTAGCAGGCCAATAGCACTGACAAGCCCGAAAACTATCATGTTGACGCGGATATCGTAGTTCTTGACGTGCCCCAGCTCATGAGCCATAACACCCTCAAGCTCGCTGTCATCTAACAGATTAAGCAAACCGGTCGTGGCCGCCACATGAGCGTGCTCAGGGTTACGACCAGTTGCAAAAGCGTTCGGCGCCGGGTCATCGACAATATAAACTTTCGGCATCGGCAGACCTTCGGTGATAGCCAAGTTTTCGACTATCCTATAAAGCCTGGGGTTGTCGCGTTTTTCTATCTCGTGAGCGCCGTTCATCGCTAGCGCCAGACGACTAGCGGCAAAATACTGGACTAGCGTGTAAATACCAGCGCCGACCAGTGTTCCCCAAAATATACCGGTACTACCGTAGTATTCCGAGAACAGCCAACCGATAACAGTTATCATCGCTATGAAAAGCAGTATGATAATCACGGTGTTGCGTTTATTGGCAGCAATAGCTTTATACATATGGGAACCCAGGCTCCACTGTTATTAAAACTTAACTTCGACTGGTTTTTCGACGCTGGCCATGTCTTCGACTTCGAAGAACTCTTTGCTCGTAAAGCCAAGCATGCCGGCGATCATGTTGGTTGGGAAGACTTGAATCTTGGTGTTCAAATCACGTACCCCACCGTTATAGAAGCGGCGTGAAGCCTGAATCTTATCTTCGGTGTCTACCAACTCTTGCTGCAGCTGCAAGAAGTTTTCGTTAGCCCGCAGCTGAGGATAAGCCTCGGCAACGGCAAACAGGCTTTTAAGGGCTGATTCGAATTGATTCTCAGCCTTAGCAGTTTCAATTGGACCTTTTGAAGTAGCGGCCAGGACGGCGGCGCGAGCTTCGGTAACTTCTTTGAAAACACCTTTTTCATGCGCAGCGTAGCCTTTAACAGACTCGACGAGATTCGGGATCAAGTCAGCTCGGCGCTTCAGCTGTACGGTTATGTCGCTCCAAGCTTCTTGGATGCGGACGTTGAGTTTGACCAGACCGTTGTAGGTCGCCCAAAAGAACAGGCCGACGAGCACAACGACGGCAATGATGATGATAAGTGCTAGTTCCATAGTTTCATGACCCCTCTCATATGTTTACCTCACTAGTATAGCAAATAAGCCAGTTTTGCACTAGTAATATTCACCCCTGTTTTATTGACTATTTTTAGCACTCTTGACATGCGAGTGCTAGTTTTTATAAAATAGAACCGGAAGCACTATGGCTTCTCCAATAACTAACAAATATAGGAGGACTCATATGAACAAACTAGTTCGTTTTGATCCGTTTGCCGAGTTAAACGCTCTGCAACGACATTTATTCGGCGACGACTGGGCGACGTCGCTGCATGGTAGCGGTATACCGACTACCGACGTCTACACTAGGGATAACCAGTTGGTAGTCGAAGCTCACCTGCCCAACTTCGAGCAGGACGACGTTGATATCCAGGTCGACAACGGCGCCCTAGTCATCAGCGCTGAGCGCCATGAAAAGGAAGAAGATAAGTCCAAGAAATACGTTGTGCGCGAAAGCTCCAGCAGTTTTTACCGCCGGATTTCCCTGCCCGAGCGGGCCAACGCCGACAAAATCGAAGCTCACCTGGAAGACGGCATCCTAAGAGTCGCCGTGCCACTGACACCACTACCTGAACCGAAGAAGATCAGCGTCAGCACTACGAAAAAGTAAGTCTAGTGCCCAGTAATAGTAAAACCCCGAGTCTTCGGGGTTTTACCTTGGTGCGCGGGGCGGGACTTGAACCCGCAAGCCTTGTGGGCAAGAGATTTTAAGTCTCTCGTGTATACCGATTCCACCACCCGCGCAATATTGTTGATTATATACCTGGTCTGCAAATCTTCGTAGGTTTTTGCTATACTATATCTATGCGTAAATGCACTAAATGCGAGATTATCAAGGATGAAAAGGACTTTTTCGTTAAAGATAAGACAAGTGGACGTCTCCATACTCAGTGCAAACTTTGTTATAAAGAGCATAGAAAAACATACTACCGTACTCACTACCAAAAATATCATCAAGCTTACTTAGACAGAGCAAAACGATATCGTAACTTACTCCATACTGAGTACAGAAATAACATGCTGGCTTATTTGCACGGTAAGCAATGTGCGATATGCGGAGAAGACGACATTCGAACCTTTGAATTCGATCACGTAGAACCTCATGAAAAAGAATTCAACATATCGCAAGCAGTAAAACTTGGGTACAGATGGGGCGCAGTAGAAAAAGAAATATCTAAATGCCGGATACTCTGCGCAAACTGTCATAAAAAACACACTGCTGAGCAGCGTGGGTGGTATAAGACGATAATTCAATAAATTGGAGGCACGTACGAGAGTCGAACTCGTCTAAAAGCTTTTGCAGAGCTTCGCGTAACCGATCCGCCAACGCGCCATCAGAATTATTATATCGCACTCCCCGTTACATACTTGCAAAATCACCTCTTATTTTTTATACTGGTGTCTGTTCCACACCTTGCGGGTGTAGCTCAGTTGTTAGAGCGCTTCCTTGCCATGGAAGAGGTCCAGAGTTAGAGTCTCTGTACCCGCACCAAGATATGAACCCACCTTGCGTGGGTTTTTATCTTGGTACGCAATATTAATTCAAGCGTATAGAAAGTTCTTTTTGCTGTGCTGAATCTCTGTAAGAGGTCTACCAAGTGTTAAAATTAGTTTTTATAAACTTAACGAATAGGAGTTTAAGAATGTCTAAATATATCGATGGATTTGTACTTGTAGTTCCCAAAGGAAAAGAAGCCGAATATCAGAAAATGGCTGAAGAAGGGCGAGATTCCTGGATGAAACACGGCGCGCTGCAATACTTTGAATGCAAAGGTAACGACCTTGAGCAAGAAGAAATGGGTGACCTAAAATCACGTTCTTTTAGCGAAATGGCTGGTGCGGATGACGGAGACGACATATGGTTCTCATTTATTGTGTTTGAGTCCAAGGAACACCGCGACGAGGTAAATAAAAAAGTTATGGCAGAGATGGATGAAGCCTATCAAGAACAAAGCGACTTTGTATCGCCTTTCGAGATGAACAAAATGGCAAAAGGTGGATTTGAAGTAGTGGTTGAAGCTTAAACCGCTTAGTCGTAGGCTTTTATACTAAATATTTTGTCTTTGATACAATAACCCTATGACCAAATACGTCCTAAACTCTGGGGGCATGAAGAATAATATTGATGGCGCGCGACGATTTTTCGCTGAACTCGTTAAAGGACTGGGCGAAAGACCTAAGATTCTGCTGTGCTTTTTCGCTCAGCCCCCAGAAATCTGGGAAGCCAAGCTTCCTGAGTATATAGAAGCTTTCAACGATTTAATGCCAGATGGAGTAATCCCAAGCTATGAAATGGCCCTACCTGCCACATTCAAGCAGCAAGTAGAAGACGCCGATATTGTTTATTGCCACGGTGGCGACGACAATTTAGCAAAATACTGGTTTGAGAAAGTTGGCGTACCAGAAGTCTGGAACGGAAAAGTAGTTGGCACAAACTCCGCTACCACTCATGCTCTGTCAAAAAGTTTCTGGACTTGTGACTGGCGCAAACTAGATGACGGCCTTGGTGTAATACCGATAAAAACTGTTGCTCACTTTGGATCTGCATATGGCAACGACGACCCCCGCGGCCCCATAGACTGGCAACAAGCAAAGAACGATCTAGAGAAGTACGGTAACAGAAGTTTGCCCTTGTATGCCCTACCCGAAGGCGAGTTTGTCGTTATCGAGCAATAAGGCTTTTGTTATCATAGATACATGGAACCGAAAAAACCACGCATTTACCGAATAAATTTCGCCGCCGTCTACCCGCTTTATATCGAAAAGGCCGAGAAAAAAAGTCGGACTAAAGACGAAGTTGATACCATCATCAAGTGGTTGACCGGCTATTCTCAAGCTGAAATTGCAAGCCAGGTAGAAAAACAAGTCGATTTCGAGACATTTATCGTCGAAGCCCCGAAACTTAACCCGGCCCGCTCACAAATAACCGGTGTAATCTGCGGTATGCGGGTCGAGGATATCGAAGACCGAACTACCCAGGAAATTCGCTACATCGACAAACTGATAGACGAGCTGGCCCGCGGCAAAGCCATGGATAAAATACTGCGAAAGTAATTAGGAGGAATAATGAACATCAATAAAATGGCCGCCACGGCGACCTTGCACTGTCTGAGCGGCTGCGCTGTCGGTGAGATTTTGGGCATGATAATAGGCATCAGCCTTGGACTAACGGCCGGAGTTACTATACTACTGGCAGTAGTACTGGCATTCATATTCGGTTTTACTTTCTCAACCATCCCACTAGTCAAAATGGGTGTTGGTTTTTTTGCCGCCCTGTCGGTAGTTTTCGCCGCCGACACGCTGTCGATAGCCACCATGGAACTGGTCGATAACGCCGTCATGGCAACCATACCCGGTGCTATGGACGCCGGACTAACCAACCCGCTGTTTTGGATTGCCATGTTCGTCAGCTTGCTGGCCGCATTTATAGCCGCCTACCCTGTCAACCGCTATCTGCTCAGCCGCGGCAAAGGACATGCGCTTATCATGAAATACCACAAACACGACTCGCACACCGAGCACACTCATGAACACCACGAACATCACGGGCATCATTACTGAGACTCTAAACATTTTATATAAAAATTACTACAAACTGATTATGTATATTCAACTCTGTTAAAGTGACATAATCTACCTATTTTATACAGTAGAGTCGAATAAAGTTTTGACAAAAAACCACTTACATAATATAACTAGGCTATCTGGACCGTCTACCAAAGGAGGATGACGTCATGTTCAGAGCACTAAGCGTATTCATAGTGGTTCTCGTGCTGGTCACGGGAAAGCTGGAAGGTAGCTCGGGTAGCACCGACATCCTCGGTGTACACATCAACACAATCCTGCTGGGAGTGTTGATAGGCGCAGCTCTTCTGACCGGTTTCGCTGTCGACGCCATCATCGCCTACCTACGATGGAGCCCAGTTGGTTTCGGCTATTACAAGCTGAAGAGCCCTGGCAGGCTCGAGTGGCCGTAAACTATTCACGTAGGGTGCGCTCAACGCCCCGAATCATCCGCAAGGCAGGTGCCCCCGGAGCGATTCGGGGCATTTGCCTTTTTATGACTATTAAAAACCGACCAGAAGGTCGATTCTTTAATTGGTGCGGATAGAGGTAGTCGAAACCTCGTCTCTACCTTGGGAAGGTAGCATAATAGCCGTTATACGATACCCGCTCGTAAGATGAGACAAAACTACGTTTTTTCTCATCGCGCCGGGCGAAAAATGTGATTTTCGCTCGGGCTACTCTTTTTCCTTATGACACTAATTTACAGAGTATAAAAGTCCTGAGGAACGAAGTTATTATAACAGATGAAGTTACTGGTTTTCTAGTTCGTGGATCCGGCCATGGTCCAGGCCGTAATGATGGGCGATTTCATGCCAGAGCGTGCGTTTAACGCGGACGTAAAGATCGTCTTCGTCACGGGCTAGAAACAGAAGTGGCTTTTTGAATATCGTTATCTTGTCGGGCAACACTAAATTGTAGCCGCCACCACGTTGAGTTTGGGGTATTCCTTCGTAAAGGCCGAGTAAAAGTTGGCCCTCGCGGACACCTTGTTTAGTCAGCTGTTCGGACGTCGCCTCGTCGGCATAGGTAATCGCCACGTTATCCAGCCGTTTAATGTAGTGAGCTGGCAATTCATCCATAGCTCG
>JAEYUN010000016.1 GCA_023432475.1 Candidatus Parcubacteria bacterium
CTAATTCAATAACCTTTTCGCGCACCGACTTTGTCCGCAGCATCGCTATGCCGCCAAGAAGCGAGAAAAAACTGCCTATGGTTGCCCAGAAAAGAACGATTAAGATATCCATTTATATTCCATGGTACCATGGCTCGACAAATCAAAAACAACCATCGAATTTTGTCTCATTACATAACAAAAAGCGACTCAGCAAGGGTGGGCATCGCTGAGCCGCCATTTGTCCCTTCAACCCACCCGACAGTACGGAGTGAAGCGCTACGATCTCTTTTATAAAATGATGTGCGCCCGCGTCGACGAATCGACCCGCTTGTTTGATAGTCACTTAATTCCATACGGCCCTGAACGGGCCCAGTTATGTACAAAAAAGCACAAAACTGGGTGAAGTTAAAGGGGTTAGAAGTGCGTGAAACTATAAGTGTATAAAAGTGGAGGGTAGAAAACTTCTATACGTTTCACAGCACCGCCTAACAGAATTTTATCTGTTAAAATGGGGGTATAAGGTGCGTTTGACCAATAAATTAGTCAACCGCCTAGTATATTAGCACTTATTTAGCATAAAGTCAATACTTTTCAACACAATATTTATGAAAATCAATGCCATAAGCGTTAATAACCCCTTATATCCAGCTCGGCTGAAAGCTATTCCAGACGCCCCAAAACAACTGTATTTCCTAGGCCATCCGTTGCCAAACACCGCAAAAAGCGTCGCCATCATAGGTACCCGCAAGCCAACTACCTATGGTCGCGACATCACCATCAAACTGGCTGAAATGTTAGCTAGGCGCGGCGTGACGATTGTCAGCGGTCTAGCCCTTGGTGTTGATGGTATCGCCCAACAAGCTGCGCTCGATGCTAGCGGTTACACCGTGGCCGTCTTAGCCAGCGGTCTGACCGAGATAACACCGCATTCGCACCGTAACCTAGCTATCAAAATCCTTGAACGGAAGGGTTTGCTAGTTAGCGAAAACCCGCCCGGCACTGCGCCACAAAAATGGCAATTTTTAAAAAGAAACCGAATAGTCAGCGGCCTGGCCGACGCTATTATTGTCACCGAAGCAGGTGCCAAAAGCGGCACAATGAACACCGTCATGCATGCTCTAGCCCAAGGCCGTGACGTCTACGCCGTGCCAGGCAATATTACCAGTCCGATGTCGGCTGGCTGCAACCGCCTAATAGAGCAGGGAGCGACCCCGATAGTCGATATCGAAGCCTTTGTCGAGCAGTTCTCGCCGTCGGCCAACTCGCCCCGCCAGACATTACTACTCGCCCAAAATACAGAAGAGCGGGTTATAATAGAACTCTTGAAAAGTGGGGTTCAAGACGGTGATGAGCTGCAAAAACGCTCAAAACTACAATCGAGCGTTTATTCTACTACGATTACTATGCTTGAGCTGAGAGGTATCATTAGGCCGTTAGGCGCCAACCATTGGACAATTTCGATTTAAGTTAGGCGCTCAGATCGCCCCGCAGCCAAGCCTCAGTCGCTTGCTGCCGGCTACGTTCTTCATAGGCATGGGTAGTCGCCGCCTCGGCCGATGGCCACCCAGCAAATCTTGGATCGCCCCGCCCGTCTTTCCAATTAGTTAAATTGGGTAGATCATTTCGATACCTGAAAGCTACGGAGCCGATAGTACGTTCTTCACTAGCGGACGGTATTGCTAAACGCTCAGGAGCGTGGTCTTCGACGACGGGCCTTGGCGCACCTTCATATATATCTATAGCCATATTCTTGACTCCTCTATAGCTACTTTATATGCCGTGTTTTTGTTTATGATTCACAGCTTATAGTTTGTTATACGCTTATGGCAGTGACATGTCAACCAAAAATGCCCCCGGGTTTACAAATATGAAATTGGGTGTAGTATTGGTTGCTGTTATATAGTTATGGGAAAAGCATGAGCAAAAACTTAGTTATAGTCGAGAGTCCGGCCAAAGCCAAAACCATCGAAGGTTACCTTGGAAAAGATTTCAAGGTTCTTTCAAGTATTGGTCATATCCGTTCCATCGCCAAAAAAACCAAAGACGGTACACCGCCGATAGACATAGACAATAACTTCAAGACCGTATACGAAATCGACAGCGACAAGAAAAAAACCATTAGTGAACTCAAAAAAGCCGTTAAAACCGCCGAGACTGTTTGGCTAGCAACCGACGAAGACCGTGAAGGCGAGGCGATTGCTTGGCATTTATGCGAAGTTTTAAAACTAGACCCGAAAAAAACCAAGCGAATCGTTTTCCACGAAATAACTAAAAATGCTATCGAAGAGGCTATCCAGCACCCACGCACAGTTGACATGAGACTAGTTGAAGCCCAACAGGCTCGACAGATTCTTGACCGCATAGTCGGTTTCGAACTCAGCCCAGTTGTTTGGCAAAAAGTACCTGGTGGTAAAAGTGCTGGTCGGGTTCAGAGCCCGGCAGTCCGTTTGATAGTCGAGCGGGAACGGGAAATCCGCAGCTTTGAGAGCGACTTCCAGTTCAAAGTCACGGCTATCTTTAGTCATGAAAACGAGAACATTAGTGCCGAGTTACCAGAACGCTTTGAGACTGAGGAACAGGCTAAAACCTTTTTGGAGAGTTTAAAAGCCAACACCACCTCCTTCAAGGTTGGTGATGTCAAAAAAGTCCCTGGTACACGCAACCCAGGCGCTCCATTTACAACCAGCACATTGCAGCAAGAAGCCAACGCCAAGCTCGGCTTTACCAGCCGCAGTACGATGGCTAGCGCCCAGCGCCTTTACCAAGAGGGTAAGATTACCTATATGCGTACCGATAGTGTCAATTTGAGCAAGCAGGCCATGGCTGCTGCCGCCGATTTCATAGAAACTACTTATGGTAAAAAATATGTCAAGGTCCGAGCCTTTAAAACCAAGAGTGCTGGCGCCCAAGAAGCCCATGAAGCTATCCGCCCAACCAATATAGCCCAGGAAATCGCCAGCAGCGACACCTACGACCAAAAACTATACGACCTTATACGCCGCCGCACCTTGGCTAGTCAGATGTCCCCAGCCGAATTGGAACGCACCGAGATTACTATCACTATATCGGGCGACGAACGTACCTTCCTTGCCAAAGGAGAGGTTATCACGTTCGATGGCTTTTTGAAGGTTTATGGCAAAAACCGCGAAGATAACCTGCTGCCAGATGTTGCAACCGGCGATAATTTAGAGCTTGAAAGCGCTTTAGCACGCCAGACTTTTGCCCGCCCGCCAGCCCGCTACACCGAAGGCTCGCTTGTCAAAAAACTTGAAGAGCTTGGTATTGGCCGGCCGTCGACTTACGCCACTATAATCAGTACCATTCAGACACGTGGCTACGTCGAGCGCGGTCTGAGCGAGGGAGTAGAGCGTGATGTGATTGAACTGCAGCTTTCCCAAAACTCCCTCAAACGAGCTGTTGTTACTGAAAAAACCGGTGCCGACAAAGGCAAGCTTATACCAACCCCGGCAGGAGAGTTGATAGCGGATTTCTTGACCAACCACTTCGATGAGATAGTCGACTATGGTTTTACCGCCAGCGTCGAAGAACATTTTGACGATATAGCTGAGAATAAATTGGACCGCAACGCTATGTTGAAAGATTTCTACGGACCGTTCCATAAACGTATCGTGGGCTCGAATGATATTGACAGGGCTAGCGTAGCCCAGGCCAGAGAAGTTGGTATTGACCCTAAAACCGGCAAACCAATATTCGCCCGGTTCGGCCGTTTCGGTCCACTACTACAACTAGGCAACACCGAAGACGAAGCCAAGCCCGAATTCGCACCCATGCCAGCCGGTGCCCGAGTTGAAACCGTCACCCTAGAGCAAGCCCTGAAAGCTTTTGAGCTGCCGCGCCTAGTTGGCAAAACCGAAGACGGACAGGATATGAAGGCTAATGTGGGTCGTTTCGGGCCCTATATCCAGGTGGGTAAATTATATGTCAGCCTCAAGCAACCGTACGACCCGCACACTATCACCGAAACCGAAGCGCGTGAGCTTTACGATGCTAAGCTAAAAACCGAAGCTGAGAAGAATATCGCCGACTTTGGCGACGGTATCAAGGTATTAAAAGGTCGTTTCGGACCATATATAACCGACGGTAAAAAGAACGCCAAGATCCCAAAAGAGACCGACCCTAAAACCATCAGCCATGACGAGGCTAAAAAGCTCCTGGCTGAAGCTCCAACTAAAACCGCCAAACGACGGTTTACTAAACGCAAAAAATAACCATCACTCACCCCAGTTATGTAGTTGCGTAACGGCAATTTTTGTGCTATAATAAGAATATAGTGTTGTTCAACCAGGAACAATACCAGTACATGAGAGAGGAGACAGCGATGTCTCGACTGTTGTCCCGTTATGATCGCTTTATCGCCACGACAGCGCTTGTGGCCTTGGGTGGTGGTTTTGGAATCGCGATGATCTTTCTGGACGCCTGGGTCCAGGGAGTCGAAGCCTCGACGACCGACCCGTGGTGGGCGTTGTTCTGCGTAATCAGCTACCTGGTCCTTGTTACCTCCGTAGGCGCCATCACTTTCTTTGGCGTCGTGGTTGCAGCGGCCGTCTGCATTGCCTTGGTACGCAAGCTGCCGCGTCTTTTCCGACCCATCAGCGAGAATTGACAGGAGGAGTAGAGTGAGTAACTTACCCCCGACATACGAGCAATGGACCAGGGCGAAGTGCTGCGCACTGCCAACCGCTTTCGGGCTTCAAGAAGAAGTCATCCAAGCCGCTCTTGAGCAGCTGGAGCGCGAGGGCTACACCCGGAACGCACCCATCACTGAGGCGGGGATCAGTGCTCTTCGAGGCTACTTCGCCAGTCAAGAAGCTGCTTGCCTGAGCTGGTTCGCCAGACTGGAGAACCAAGACCGGAGCGACGACTACGCCGAGGCCTTGCGAGAAGCTCTCGACGCGCTATGCATCATAACCAAACCCTCAAACAGCGAAGGAGAGTAGGGCACTCCGTGTCTAGACTTCTCGCCACTATTTTGAGTGCGGTAATGTTCGTAGCGACTGCCGTCGGCGTTCTAGCAGTGATCGAAGCCACTCCCAGCGCAGCCACAACTTACCTAGTAGTTCTCGACATGAACGGCCGCCACCGATGGACTATATCGTGCGAGAAAAACTGGGACGAAAGGCAAGTCTGCAGCCACCTAGCAGTCGGACATAGCAACATAACCGCTAACGGCGAACCTGTGCGTGCTCACCTAGTAACGGTAGATGGCCCCGATGACTCACTACCCTCGGGCTTAACTCAAAGGCAGATAAACTGGCTGAGCGCCCTCATAGTGGCGCTGTCAGTCGGTTTAACCGCTTACGCCTGGCTGCGACCGCAACGCAGCCCCAACCCACCCATGACGAATACCCCCTGATGGCCATATGGTTATCGAGGAGAAAGGAATTCGCCATCAGGGTGGGTTCGTCATATACAATATAGTTTTCATAAGAGGTAGATTTGACGCAGACGTGAAATATGAACAGGCTAGTCATATTTTTTTACAACAGAAAAGACCGAAATAATCATTTACCAACGACGTCTAGATTATGCTATAATTAAGTATTAGAAGTGTATGCTTGACTTAAAACGAAATTCGTTGTACAATACATACATAGTTCTTCGCTTTTTGGGGCAGAGAAGCGAGCATAAAACTACTAAATTTTATCAGGAAAGAGAGAAGGAACCTATGCGCGAAGCAGGCCAAGAAGACGTCACCCCAAATATTTCAGGTGCAGTTGAAGCCGTCCTATCAAGCATCGAACGCGAAAGAGAACGTGAGATCATATCACGACGTTTCGGTTTGTACGACCGCAAAGAAACCCTGGAACAGATCGGTGAACTACTGGGCATCACTCGCGAACGGGTCCGACAGCTCGAAAAAGCTATTTTGATCAGACTGAAAATTAACGGTGAAGAAGGTCAGAAAGATGTGGCTGACGTCGAACGCATACTCGTACGACACCTCAGTGAAATGGGCAATACCGCCAAACTCAGCAACCTAGCCAGCGCCATAAAAGCCGACGCCGATGAGCGATTCAAAGCTCAAGTTGCTTTCATGGCGACGCTAGCACCGCGCCTCACCACTCTTAATGAAAACGATAACTATTTCCACGGCATTGCCTTAAAAGACAGTTTTGCCGATGAGAAGCAACTTAAAAAAGCGGTTGACGAAACCGTCAAACTCATCAAAGAACATGGCGAGGCTATCGATAGCGAAAGCCTGTTCGAGTTAGCGCGGGGCTACAACAAACCCAGTGAAATCCAAGCTGTCGCCTCTCTTTCAAAAAATCTGGCTGAGCTGCGCGGCATGTGGGGTCTTAATCGTTGGCCAAGCGTCAACCCGAAGAATATCCGCGACAAGATATATGTCATTTTGCAAGATGCCAAAAAACCACTGCACTTTTCCGACATTGCCCGAGCCATTAAAGAATCTGATTTCAAACGCAAAGATGTCACCACTCAGGCTATTCATAACGAACTAATTAAAGACAAGCGTTTCGTTCTAATTGGCCGCGGCATTTACGCCCTGAGTGAGTGGGGTTATAAGAAAGGCACGGTTTCCGATATCATCGCTGATATTTTACGCAAAGAAGGCGCCCCGTTGCACCGCGACGAGATAGTCAAACGCGTCCTCAAGAGTCGGGTCGTCCGTGAAACAACCATTTTACTTAACCTGCAGTCAAAAACCGAGTTCAAGCGCGTTGCCAAGGCGACTTATGAGCTCAATGAAACTGCCAAACCATAAGTTATTTGCTTATCGGCTCTATTTGAGGGAAAATAGGTAGTAGTTATGAGTACGCTTTTTTCCTGGCTGTTCGACCTTCTGGCGTTATGGTATTTATGGATACCGGTAGTCGCCGTTTTAATGTACGCGGCATATCGTAACTATAAAAAGGCCGATGCCCTCGAAAGCACCGAGCATAAACTGTTGATACTTGAGATTCCGCGCGCTAATGACAAAAAAGAACTAGCGGCCGAACAGATGTTTGCCAGTCTGCATGGTATTCTGCGTGATAAAACCGAACTACGCCTGAGCGGCGGATTGCAAGAACATATTAGCTTTGAAATCGCTACTATCGGCAAGCTAACCCGGTTTTACGTTTGGGTACCAAAGCATTTACAAAACTTTGTCGAAGGACAGATATATGCCCAATATCCGAGCGTGCAAATCCATGAAGCCGAAGAAGACTACACTAAGCGCCAGTTCAAACACGATGTTATCTATACCTCCGAGCTGACTCTAACCGACAACGAAATGTTACCGATAAAAACTTTCCAAAGCTTCGAAGTCGACCCACTTGCTGGCATCACAGCCGCCCTAGCTAAACTAGAAGACAGCGACGAAGAAGTTTGGATACAATTCCTAGCCCGTCCTATCGCCGACAGCTGGCATAAACGAGCGAGCGCTTTCGTGAGCAGTATTAAGAATGGTTCACCCTTGACAGGTGATCTGTTAGGCGGCTTTGGCGTATATATGCTGCGAGCCGTTGAAGCCTTATGGAAAGCCCCCGAAGATACCGGTGGCAAAATGGCAGCGCCCAAAGAGCTTAGTGAGCGCGACAAGACTCGTATCGGCGAAATAGAAAATAAGTCAACCAAGCTCGGCTACCAAGTCAAAATCCGCATTGCCTATTTGGGTGATAGCCAGGCATCTGCCAAATTGCGCATGCAGGCTATCGTCGGCGCCTTCAAGCAGTTCAACTCAACCAACTTGAACGGTTTCAAGATGTCAGGCGCGAGTTTTAAACAAGAAGAAATTAGCAAATACACCGCTCGCTTCTTTATAGACAAGGGCTTTATTCTTAACATCGAAGAACTGGCCAGTGTCTTCCATTTGCCTCATACCAATGTCGAAACGCCGAACATTGTTTGGGCTAACAGTAAAACCGCCGAGCCGCCGTCAAACTTACCGGTTTTATCTGGCGACGCTAGTCTTGATCAACAAATTAGCGCCTTCGGACTGACCAATTTCCGTGGCGTTAACCAGCAATTCGGACTGTGGCGCTCCGACCGCTCACGCCACGTTTACATTATCGGCCAGACTGGAACAGGGAAGAGCGGACTTTTGGAGCTCTTTACCCTCAGCGATATCTACCACAACGAAGGTTACGCTATTATTGACCCCCACGGCGACCTGGCGGTCGACAACTTAAAGTTTATACCGCCGCATCGGGTAAAAGACGTGGTCTACTTTAACCCAGCCGACACAGCTTATCCGCTCGGTTTTAACCCGATGGAGGTTATTAACCCGGCCATGAAAAATAACATCAGCTCCGAGATTATTGGCGTTCTAAAACGAATGTTCGGTGAGAGCTGGGGTCCACGACTGGAATATATACTGCGCTACACTATTTTGGCTTTACTCGACCATCCAGGTAGTACTATGCTCGATATCACACGCATGCTGACCGACAAGAAATTCCGCAAAGAAGTGTTGGCAACCTGTACCGACACGGTCGTAATGCAGTTTTGGAACATAGAATTCGCTAGTTGGAACGAAAAATTCCAAGCCGAAGCTGTCGCCCCGGTCCTTAACAAAGTCGGCGCTTTTACAGCCAACCCGATCATCCGTAATATAATCGGTCAGCCGACCAGCACCTTCAATATCCGTAAGATCATGGACGAAGGTAAGATACTGATAGTCAATCTGTCCAAGGGTTTGATTGGTGAAGACAATGCCGCTATATTGGGTTCTTTCATCGTTACCAAGATCCAGCTAGCCGCAATGAGTCGTTCCGACATACCAAACGTCGAAGATCGTCGGCCTTTTTACCTCTATGTTGACGAGTTCCAAAACTTCGCAACCGACTCATTCGCAACCATTTTATCTGAGGCTCGTAAATATGGTCTTAACCTAACCGTAGCCAACCAATACATCTCACAGATGCAGGAAAACGTCCGTGACGCCGTTTTTGGCAACGTTGGTACCATGATATCGTTCCGTGTTAGCGCCGACGATTCACCAATCTTAGCCAAACAGTTCGAGCCGCAGTTTGAAGCGGGCGACTTACTACAGATGCATAACCGGCACTTTATTATCAATATGGTCGTAAAAGGTGAAAAAGCCCCGGCTTTCAGCGCTACAACCCTGATGCTGCCGAACAGCCAAGGCGATAGCTTCACGGATATCGTTGAGCACTCGCGCAGCCTGTATGCCCGCAATCGACATGAGGTTGAAGAGGAAATCCGACAACTTATTACCCCACGAGTAAGTACCGATCAGCCGGCTCAAACCCCCACACAAGCTAAAACCTGGCCAGTTCCACAAAGTGCCAAGGCTGTGAAAGAGCAGGGCACTAGCAGCCCTACTGAGACGCCTCAAGCCATGGACGTAGGCCACTCAGCCCTCGCAATCACCACCGACGAAACTGTCGACAAGCCAAAGCGAAAACGCAGTCGTTCACGTAAGAAAAAACAGGGAAGCGGAAGCTCGTCTAGCAGCCCTACCCTAACTACCCCGACTCCCGCCGCCGCACCTAAAACTGCTGCCGCCAACCAGTCCGATAACAGCGAATTAAGAATACGACACCGCTAATTAGCAGAGTCCTCTGTGGCGCTGTTAAAGTTTAGCGACCTATTTTTCACATAGCTTATTAGTTATTTTGTTTTTGCCTATCAACTAGTAAACCCTGACCAGTTTGACGCACTAGAACAAATTTAGAACAGTACAAATTTGATAGCACTATAACTAAAGCGCCAGAGCCAACCAATCATACAAGTCAGCAAGTTGTAAAAAATGACGTATTAGGCGCGTTAAAAGGTGGTTTAAATAAACGTGCGAGAAGTCGTCAATGAAATCATGCAAAAAGGATCGACAAACGCCGAGCAGAGAACGTATACATAGTCAACTTTACTGTATATATGCTGCGTCGCACAATATTTCTTTTACGTCTTGTATACAATGGCTAATAGTTAACTGTTTATACCACCCGTAGAGGGGTATTGACCACTATTGGTCTTGAATTTGCGTCATAACCTCTAGTGTTTCCGTACTCGCTATATTATTTTTATGCTATATGATAGTCTTTTAACGCTAAGGTCCCTCAGTCGTTCTACCTACACTATATGTAGTAAAACTTATCCACACGTTTTATCAGCTTCATTTGACATATTTATACAATTGTTTTTATATGCCCTGCTTTTTAGTTTTTGACATTTGTTTGAATTTGTTACTTCCCTATGTTTTTATATAGTTAATTTATTATTAATAATTAGAACAAAATTAGAACACTATCATGAAAGGGCTCTACTTATAATATGCCTTGGAACTGACGCGCACATCAATATATTGCGGACGTAAACCCCTAGCATCAAAAAAATTAACAGCGTTCACCACGTCGGTGGCTTGCCCTGCCGGGTCACGGTCTAGGTGTGTTCTGATTGCATATCCCCTACCCTCCAGGTAAAGGTCAACTTGCCTAGAAGTTCCTGCCGGCAATTCGACTTTAGAAATCACGTATCCCTTAGACTGAACCAAAGCCACTAATCGACCTATATAATAAAGCATCCGCTCCGAGGCGACCGCTCCGACATCTTCAGGGTTAATGCCGGTTTTATCCTCGACGACCAATGTCGGCTTAACTTGAGGGGGTCGAGTGAAAGCAACGCCATGTTCATCGATATAATAGGTTTTGCCCTGTAATGTCCAGGCAGCAACGGCCTGTCTAAGCATAGCTTCAGCCCTTGACGATTGAAAGATACCGCCTGGCTCAAGAGTTATAGCCTTGATCTCCGGGTAGGCTGTTTGAACGCTAGCCAGCAGGCTACTGCGATTTAACGTAAAAAAGAAACGTTCTCCCGGCCGGGTAGACAGATAGTCCTCTATATTGGCTTTATAAGCCCGTTGTTCTGAGGCGGTCAGAGACGTGCTAGACGGAATTTCAACGGACCAGATAAACTGCCTTAGTAGTCCATAGAGTATGGCTATCGCCGGTAAACAACCTATCAGCAACCAGCCGATCTTCCGCCGGGTCAACCTAAGATCGTGGTGTTTTAAGCGATCAGAGCGCAGAGTTGCGTGCGATTCACTGGCCGCACGAACAGAATTCGACAACGAGCCGGTCATAGTCCGACTACGACGGTATATATAGGCGTCATTGTTATCGCTAATACGCGCTTTCCGAACTTGATCGTGCTGTTTCTTCTTAAACATCCCCACCTGCTACTCCCTTATTGCTCCGCTGCATTTAAAATAAGTTTTGCGGTGTCGAGTGCCGCATTTGGCCGAGCGTGGCGAAGAAGTTTACGAGAAAGCTCACGAGCGATTTGATTGTCTGTTGTGATTTTTACTATCCAATCCAATAGAATATCTGGTTGATCTTTTAGTTGTTTATCGCTCAGTACCACGGCTGCACCATTCGTCGACAGCTGCTCAGCATTTTTAACTTGGTCACTTAATGACGCTGATGGTATGATGATGGCCGGTTTTGCTAATGCGGCTAACTCCTGAATAAATGTTGCGCTGGCTCGACTCACCACGACATCGGCAGCCCCCAGAACCTTAGCCATGTCTTTATAAACAAACGGTACTATATGATAATCAGCATGACGCGGAGCTTTGGCGCTCACCTCATCAATATGCGTCTTGCCGGTAACATGGTAGACACCAACGCTGCGCGCTAACAATTCCGGGCCTATCAATGTCATAGCCTCGTTAATGTCACGCGAACCTAAACCTCCACCAGTTACGACGACTAGAGGCTTATCGATATCAACTACGCCAATGTCGGCTTTAGCTTGGCGCTGCTCAGACCGCTCCAGCGGATGATAAGCGGCGTCTATCGGCACGCCGACATAAACTGCCGGTTTATTCTTGCTATAACGATGCTCTGAGGGGAAACCTAAGGCTATGGCGCTCGCCCAGCGGGACAGGATTCGATTAGTCAAGCCAGGTCGGGCATCGGAATCATGCACGACTAGCGGTATTCGCCAAATATGCGCCGCCAGACCAATCGGTAAAGAAACGTAACCGCCTTTAGCAAAAACGACGTCGGGGCGCTGGCGGCCAATCAGCCAAAAACTCTGGCAAACCCCAATAAAGGTTTTAACTATATCGATAAAGTTGCGTGACAAAGTCGGCCAATGTAGTAGTTGTTTGTGCCAAGCAATATCGTGATACCGCCGGAGTTTGCCGGCTGTAATGGTACGAATTTTCACCGGTACAGCCGCCTGTTTCATAAGACCGATTGATTGGTCTAAAAAGGCCTTGTCGGTTACGAAAATAACCTCAAGAGTGTCGTCGAATCGGCTCAGCTCGTTAATAACGGCTAGAACCGGCGTAACGTGACCGCCCGAGCCGCCCCCGACGCTCAGTAGCCTCATTTTTATCCTCCCGTTTGTTTATATCCTGATGAGTAGTATAGCGTGAAATCGCGAAAACCACACCCAGACCCAACATCGTAAATAGCAGGCTCGTACCCCCAAAACTTAAGAAAGGTAGCGTAACACCGGTCAAAGGTAGTACACCTATCATGGCGCCAATATTTACAACTACGTGGGTGGCAATCAGACCGAATACGCCTGCTACCATGAGCCTTAGGCTCGGATCTACCGTGGTATCCATTACTTTCAAAAGACGACGTAGTAGCGCTCCGAAAAGTACGATAATAATAATTACTCCAACAAAACCAAAAGTCTCGCCGTAAATGGCGAAGATTGAGTCGTTGAGAGCTTCCGGTAGGTAGCCAAACGCCTGCACACCCTGCCCTAGTCCTTTACCAAAAAAGCCGCCGGAGCCGAGAGCTATCAGGGCCTGATTGATATGGTATGACGAAGCATCAGATACATCAGCAGGACTGAGAAAAGTTAATACCCTTGCTATACGATGCGGGGCTGTTACTATCAGTAATACGCCTGCAACCACGACGGCTATCGCTCCGATGCTCAGCCAACGCTTGTTGAGCCCGGCAGCATACAACATGGCTAGCATTATACCGGCAAGAGTAATCCCCGTACCCATGTCTTTTTGGAAAACTATGATTAACAAAGCCGCTGCCCCGAACAATAACGCCATCGGCAATACGGTTTCAGTTTGACTATTAATATTACCTTGTTGAACCCGCCGTCCCAGGAAAACCGCTCCGAACAGTATAAAGCCAAATTTTAGCAGTTCAGACGGTTGAAACGAACTGACGCCAAGATTAAACCACCGCACCGCACCGTTGGTCTTTATCACCAAGCCGCCGTCCATGAACAGCCCGAGGAAAGACAACACTAAGCAAGCTCCTAAACCGGCGATCAGTATATGCCCCGCCCAGCGACGCCAAAAAGCCGGCGGTACCATAGCTGTACCTATAAAGACTGTTAAACCGACGCCCAGGTTAAGCAGCTGGCGCTCCATAAAGTGGGTCGTATCGAGTGCGACGTTGCTATTGGCGTTGATAACTTCGACGCGTGCAGGGCTGATCGAATATAGTAAGACCAAACCGATAAGCATTAAAAGACCGATGAACAATACGATTTGGTAATCCGGTCGGTGCCGACGAACTGACGGCAATGCGCTTGGCTTGTCGTTGTAGCCTGAAACGCTTTCGACACGACTTGAGCTGCGGCTGCTGCGTCGAAACCCCACTTTAGATATTTCCTCCTGCTAGCGCCAGCAATAAGCCGATAAAACCAAAGACTGCACCAATTACCCAAAAACGCATTGTCACTTTAGTTTCCGGCCAACCGACTGCTTCTAGATGGTGATGTAGGGGTGCCGATAGGAGCAGCTTGCGCCCCATAAATTTCTTCGATATCAACTGCACTAAACTCGAGCCGACCTCGACTACAAAAACTAGACCGATGATTGGAAGGAGCAATAGAGTATTAGTTAACATAGCTACAACGGCCAAGCCCATACCCAGCGCAAAACTACCAACGTCACCCATGAAAAACCGTGCCGGATAAATGTTGAACCAAATATAACTCAACAAAGTGCCGACGATCGTGAAACAGAAGGCTGCTATACCGTAGTTACCTTGCAGCAGCGCGATGATGCCAAAAAAGGCATAGGCCTGGGCGGCTAAGCCGCCTGCTAAACCATCGAGGCCATCACTTAAGTTAACGGCATTACCAGTAGCTATAATTGCAAAAGCTGTTAAAGGTACTATTAGCCAACCAAGCTCCCACTCGCCGATGAACGGCACATGAACGGCGGTATAACCAAGTTTAACAAAGAAGTACCACGCCACTGCCGTAGCAATGAGCGTGATCAACAAGAATTTTATACTTGAACGTAGCCCGCCAACACCCTGGCCGTTGCCTTTTATGTTGATAATATCGTCAATCAAACCGACTATAGCGCCGCCAGCTAGCGCTGCCAGTGGCAGCCAAGTTTGACCGCGGTCAAGGTTGAATATCAAGGTCACAGCGATGATTACGAAAACAAACACCATGCCAGCCATAGTAGGTATGTTGCGTCGGTGCTTAGCGGCATGTAACTTGGAAAAAACCGGCAAAGCTTCGCCAGTGGTACTGGTGGTCCGAATTTTTTTCCAGAAACTATATTTGTATGCGACAAATGTATAAACCGGGGTTAGCGCCATCGTCAACATAAAAGCGCCGACTGCCATAGCGAATAGTTTAGCTAATTGTTCTGTCAGGGCCGCGACTTGCAAAACTTCTTCCATGTTGTCTCCTTTTTACGATATCGGCTTTATGTTTAGATAAGTGATCAACCAGTTTGAGATCGCCGTAAAAGCTCTCATGGCAGCGTTAGAGCCGGCGAACACGCCGCCCTGAGCGTCATCCATACGAATCATTATGACATATTCAGGCTTTTCACCACCACCGAAGCCCAAATAGCTGCCGATGGTATGATCGGACGTGTACTTGCCCGTAGCTGGGTCGATAACTTCACTTGTACCAGTTTTGCCGCCAACACGATAACCAGCCGGATCAAGCGTGCGACCTTGACGGTCATACCGTGTGTGCCATATAAGGTCACGCACCTCGGCTGAGTGCTGGGAACTGATCACTCCAGACTGGACGACAGTGGGCTGAACTGTTTGAATTTTGCCGCCCGTTTGCTGGACGCCATAAACCAAAGTTGGCCGGTAATAAGTACCGCCGTTTATCGTTGCCGAAAAAGCACTGGCCACCTGCACCATAGTCGCCGTCATACCTTGTCCGAATGTCATGTTGGCATAACGTACATTGTTACCCTGCTCATTATCGGGACTATATATAAGACCGGTCGCCTCATTGGCTTGCTCAATACCGGTCGCTTTGGTTAAACGAAACCGCTCCACGAAATGATTGTATAGTTTTTGACGTGCCGTTTGATTTATAGTACCCCCGCCCAACTCACGCAATACGTTGACGGCCCCGGTGTTAAGTGAGAAAGTTAGCAGTTCCTGTGTTGTTGGACGCGTAGAAACGTTACGTACGACGTTACAAATAGTCCTATCATCCACCTCGGTACAACCGTTTGGGTTAGCCGAAGTTGAAGTTGGCGTAATGGCTCCATTGTCCAAACCGGCCGCCACAGTCAGGGCTTTTATAACCGACCCCGCCTCATAGGCCCCGCTGGTTACCGTATTTTGAAACAGGCTGTAGTCGGATGTTTTAGAGTAATTGGCCGGCTCGTAAGTAGGATTATTGGCCATGGCAAGCACTTGTCCATTATTAGGATTCATCACAATAATACTAGCGTTTTTGCTATGAACTATATCAACCTGATCTTGTAATACCTTCTCAGCCTGCTGTTGAATATTACGATCAATCGACAAGACTAAGTCATCGCCGTCCTGGACTGGTTTTTCAATATTATCGTTACCAATGGTTAGCGGAATCCGGCGGACATCAGCTACCGACTGTAATAAGCCCGGTTTGCCAGCTAAGCGGTTATTTAGATAGCCCTCGATGCCGTACTGACCCACCCCTTCGGTATTAACATAACCGAGCATCTGCCCGGCAAGTGATCCTTCGGGGTAGACCCGCCTAGTACCTTTTTGCAAGCCAATACCGGCCAGGTCTTCCTTTTTTATGAGTTCGGCTTGGGTCCTTGAAACCTGGCGTGCCAGCACGACATAACGTAGCTGCTTATTGCTTAGTTTGTCAAAAGATTCTTCTATCAGCTCGCCGCCGGCAATAGCCTGCAGACTTTGTTTGATTTTGATCGTATCAGTCACCTCAACCGGATCGGCAAAAACGGTATATACCGTTTCATTCAACACCAGAGGTGTTATACCGCTGCCGTCCCTAGCATATAGAAGCCCTCTTTCTGGGAAAATAGTCAGTCGGGTCACTTGTGTCTTGCGGGCCTCGGTTACGTAATAACCGTGCTGAATAACCTGAATATAAAAAAGTCGAATCGCAAATACCGCAAACAACACCAGCACTACCAGACCCATATGTTTGGTACGTGGTGCAACAGATGAGAAATATGAAGATAATGTATTTGGCATAGTACGGGGTATCAGAACTTTACATGCGATGACGCTTACACCATCTAGTTAGTGGCATGTTCGACACTGCTTGGCGATGTCATTGCCTGAGCCACGTTACTATCCTTAACGCGACTGAGAGCTTGCAAGCGTGCGTTTTCGACTTCGAGATCTTGTTTCTCAGCCGATAGCGCCGATATTTGTTCGGTCTGCCCCTGGAGAACATAGCCGAAAGAACTGGTTTTAGTAACTTGTGAAAGGTAAATTAGCCCCAGTACTGCAACCATCAAGGCGACTATCACGGTGTGAGTAATCGGTCCGAATGATGAGCGCGGTGTAAAGGCTACTGTGTTTTGATTGCGCCGCCAGGCGCGGGAATCGCGACGAGACGAGACAAATGGATCGTTTTGTTTTATGCGGTAATATGTCATTTCGTGGTGGTTTATTTTTGTTTTTTCTATGGTCGGTGAATCGGCCTACCCGTCGGTAACCCGCCGATTTGTTTTTTAAATAACATTTCGGCGAGCACCGGCCGGGACGTGCCTTTTTAGGTCAGAAATCTAGCTGCGTTTTACAACGCGAACGTCGATCTTCTGGGCACGTGATTTGTTTACGATTTGTATCGGCATCGCTAGCCCTTTCTTTTTGTTTTTATTTTTTAACAGCGACCCGCAGACGAGCGCTGCGAGAACGCGGGTTGGAAGCATCGTCATTTTCTCCGCGGATTGCTTTTTTCGTGAGCAGGTCGAGCTCAGCTTCGAAGCCAGCATTCGCCTGCTCAACGAAAAAGCGTTTCACCAGTCTATCCTCTAAACTATGGAAGCTGATGAATGCAACCCGTCCACCTGGAGTGAGGAGTTTAGGTATGGCTACGAGCAAACGCTCGAGCTGACCAAGTTCGTCATTCAGGTAGATACGGAGAGCTTGGAAGGTGCGCGTCGCTGGATGCGTTTTTTGATACGCCCCGCGATGAGTTTTCAAAACGACAGTGGCAAGTTCTTGGGTGGTCTTAAGCGGCCTAGACTGTATGATCGCTCTCGCGATAGTCCTGGCCCGCCCTCTCGGCTCTTCACCGTAGAGTTCTATTATCGACGCAAGTTCCGACTGCGACAAGGAATTAACGATTTCACTGGCCGTTTTGGTTTGGCCAGCTTGATCCATTCTCATGTCCAGCGGTCCGTTGCGTTTCAACGAGAACCCACGATCTGCCCTGTCAAGCTGCGGTGACGATACCCCGAGATCAACAAGGATCATATCGAACTGCTTTCCTTCGCCCACCGCTTCTTCAGCGAAATGAGCATAATTATCGTGAACCAACTCCGCCCCTTGGTCGGATAAGTCAGTCAGATGCGCAAGAGCTTGAGTATCGCGATCAACCAGCACGGCTTTTTCGGCCGCTTTGGTCTTTTCGACGATAGCTCTGGCATGACCGCCATATCCAGCTGTCAGGTCGAGGTATGATTCACCCGGACGGGGAGCAAGGTGCTCTACGACCGACTGAAGGAGCACAGGTATATGAAGTTCCCTCCCCGCCGTCCTCGCCGGTGGCGATTTCGATGGGGTCTCATGTTGGAGTTGTTGTGGTGGTATTTTACTCATATTCGAGGTCACCTAACTGGTAGCCAGTGTTTATTTTCGCATAAATGTTTTTGTTTTTGTAGTTTGTCAATGGAGTTGTTGTAGTGAGAGGTTTTGGGATTGCCCGAGACCTCGGAGATATCCCACTGACAAGTGAGAGACTTATGTGTGAGGTGGAGTTTTTTTGGGAGGTGTTGTTGTGTTGAAAGAGCCAAAGCGGTGATTTCAGGAGTCGCTTTTTTCTCCTGCTGACTACCAGATAGTTGACCTCGTGTGTTCTCTATCTGGTGAACTGTGCCGAACTGTCAATGTGCAGTGAGACGCCAATACTTACCGGCTCGGACAGCGACGATATTTTTTTTGATACCGGCGTAGTCTAACAGATGCTGTTCGATAGTTATCCTACCCTGCTTACCGTCGGGCTGGACCGTCGTCTTGCCTTCACGGAAACGAACGTTCAGATCCGCCACTCTCTCGTCTAAGATGCTACCGCCAAGCGCTGGCTCGACTTCTTGGTCCCAGACAATTTGTGGGTACAGGTGTAGATAGTCGCCGAAGCCTCTGGTTATAATAACTCCTCCCGAGAATTCAGCTCTGAGTTCAGCGGGTATTGTTAAGCGCCGCTTATCGTCAAGCTTCCTCTCGAAATAGTCAGTTGTGGCCATCAGCTTGTTTGGACCTATCGTGTTACGGTTAGTATTTTTGGTGCTGTGGTGTTTGTTTTGGTCCGCCCTTTTAGGCGAATTCCACTAGACATCAGTGTACTACCCACTCCTACCCACGTGCAAGCCTTTTATATGAATAATTACCCACAATATGCCAACAATCCGATAAAACTGTGGATAATTCGCCACCCTAACAGATGTTAGTCAAGTCACGCTAAAAGACCATTCTCTTGGTTGTAACAATGACAATCATATAAGTAACCGGCTCACCCAACTAACCTGAACAAACTAATAAGTTAGATTAAACAATACCCACAATGCCAGATCGAGCTAGACGTGGCATCTGTCAATATTTGTCATATGCACAAGACTATTTCATACCTGCGGTTGTGTTAATTATAAATTAATTATATAAATAGAATTGCTCATTAAACCGCGTTATTATATAAATATAAATAATTTCCGTGGAAAACTACTAAGCTCTTAGTGGAAAAATCAGACAAGGTCGCTCAGGACCAACTGCCGCCGGCTTTCGTCTTAATGGAACCATCTGAAAATATACCCGACGATTTGTATTTAACAGGCGTACCAATAAAGTTTCCGGCAGATTTAACCTTTGCTACATCGGGCGTGGGAGGAATCACTAGTTGTATGCCATAGGCGTTTAAATCTTGAGCATTACGATAAAGTACGGTAGTCAAACCGGTTTCGCCGGCCGCCACACTTTTTGAACCAACCCATATAGTTTCGATTAGACTACCGGTATCACCCATCTGAGGCGCATAGACAACTTCGCTAAACCCATTATCGACACTAAGAATCGTATTAGGAGACTCTACCGCATTGGTAGCTTCAAACCCAACCATCAAGGCCAAGGAGTTATTGGATGCTGCGTTTACGGACGGCCCGCGCGCCCAGTTGCGAGGAACATTCCCATAAGCAACCCTAAACTGACCAGTCCCGATCTGCCAAGTTGAGGGTGCAGGACCCACTCCCCATACTACAAGCCATTTCATCAAGCACATCGTAGCGGGCCATGATATCGACACTGTTTCGGTAGCATCTTTAACAAATCCCCATATTCCTATACGTCGAGTATTCATGGTGGTAGCGGTAAGCATTGTCGTCCAGGCTGGTACGGCCATGCCTGAACTGTTAGAATTTTGATTTAATAACAATAAGACCCATGAACCTGTCGGTATGCCGGCTGGTAAATTTAAGACGTATGCACTGCCTGAACGGTTCGGGGTATTACCATAGTCTGAACCCAAAATTGTCGCTAAAGCCATATAATCCTACCCCATCATACCTGACAGCTTGTTGTTGTGCTTTATATTATTACTTTACCAACCATTATGTCAAACTTGCCTAATGCTATAATCAAACCATATGAGACACATTAATAAAGAATACTTTCAAAGTGCTGTTTTTGGTGTGAACGATGCCCTAGTTTCCACAACTGGGGTTATAGTCGGCGTCAGTGCCGGAACCGGTGATAAGCATTTGATAATCCTAGCTGGGGTTGTCACTATACTAGTTGAAGCTCTGTCCATGGGTTCGGGCCAATACCTCAGCTCAAAGTCTGCTCATCAGTATAGTCATGATCACCATATAAAAATCTCGCTCATGAGCGGTGTTATTATGTTTTTCAGCTACATTGTCGGTGGCTTGGTGCCCCTGCTACTTATATTGTTAGCGCCGGTTGAATACTCGATAGCCGCCGCTACTAGCGGCGCGCTGGTCGGCCTTTTCGTACTCGGTTACGTCAAGGGTAAGCTAGTAAAGACCAGCCCTTTACGGAGCGCTCTTGAAATAGTCATCATTGGCGGCGCAGCCGCAGCTATTGGCGTGTTGGTTGGTAGTTTGTTTAACGTCCGTTAACTACTCGGAGATAACCTAGTGTCTAATTGGCATTTTCCAGCAACCAGTTGTTGGCGTGAACCCAGTTTTCAAGGGTGCCGCTATCAAGATACTTACCTTCGGCCGGTACAACTTTCATGGCTCCCCCCGAGCTGATGTATTGGTTTATCGGCTCTGTTATGAGATATTCGCCGTTAGGCTGGGTGCCAGCGACATATTGTTCGGTCATTTTTAGCAATTCGTAGTTAAAGACGTACTTGCTAACATTTATCATGTTGCTGGGCGCTTCCTCGACGCTGGGTTTCTCATGAATTCCGTCGAAGTTACCGTCGTCGCGAACTTTAATTACCCCATAAGAAGATAGTTTTTCACGCTCCATTTGAACTCCCAAAATAGCGCAACCGCTCTCGCCAGCAGCTTCAATCAGGCGGCCAATCTCGGTGTTGCCGTCATTTCGATAAACACAATCGTCGCCACCCAAAACCACAACAGACTCGCCTTCCTGTAGTAACGGTACTACCCGGCTGACTGCGTCGGCTGTACCGCGAGCGCCTAGACTGGGTTGTGTTACGTAGTGCAACTGCACTTTTGGTGGCGCAATCAGCGGCAGCAGATCCTGTTTTCCATTGCGGACCAAGTAATCTTTCAGGTCAATATTGCTACGGTAGTAATCTCGCACCTGGTTGCTCTGTTCGCTGACAATGAAAAATATGTCTGTTATACCAGCTGCTATACAGTCTTGCACGGCATAGTCCACCACCGGACGATTGCCAAACGGCAACATGCATTTCTCGATAGTTTTGGTTATAGGCAGACGCCGCGTACCATAGCCAGCCACCATAATCACCGCTTTAGTGCAATTGCTCATACAGATACTCCTTTACGTCTTTTAGTGATGTGAATATCGGCCAGGGTGCCGTAAAGTCCGGCACCTCCGACTCGAGAGCGACCTGAATAAAATTTACACCATTAGGCATATCGCGACCTATCGGTTTATCGTCCACTAACCAACAGTTATTCGTAGCGGCATATTTAGCTAGTACCGTCTGTTTTGGTTCAAGCGTGGTTATAACCTCAATGCCGTGGAGTGATGGGCACAGTGCCGCTTTCATGCGCTGGTAGTCATCAGCGCCAAACGACAAGACTTTAACATTGGCTAAAGTCTTCAGGCTACTAACAAGTATGTCGGCGTAAGGAAATTCAAACTCGCCCTCGGCTAAAGCCGATTTGACGATGCGCTCCATAGCTTCTTTTGGATCGATACCATACGACCTCAACTGCGCTGAGAAATCGTGGTAGTACGTTTCCGTAGACGTCCAAACATACCAGTTAGATCGCTCGGATGTGGCTTTGTCGGCATCTAGTTTGTAGTGTCGGGCCAATTCACGCCACAGCTCTATAACTTGCCGCGTGTCAAATAGTGTACGGTCTAGGTCTAGAAAAACTATTTTAGGTTTACTCATGCGAAATATATCCTCATCAGCTGGCGAGCTACCGCGTCCGAATCATGGCGAATAAAACTCCGGGTGCTGGCTAGCGGGTCACTGTCCTGGGCGCCAGCCCAGGTAGCTTCGGCCAAAATAGCCATGCCTTTGGCGTTATAGTGCCGGGTATCTAGTGCTTTTTTGTCGACCTTAACGGCAAATTCCCCGCTATGTGCATATTTGTCCATCAGCTCTTGAGCTGGTTCTAAGGTGTTATAAAGAACGTAGTCCAAAAACTCGACGCCGGCCAGGCGCTCAATCTCGTCGGCAAAATCATGCACCCCAAAACCAGTCGTAGGCCCGGGTTTAGTAACCAGGTTACAAACATACACCCGTTTGGCGCGAGTTTGCTTGAGAGCTTCACCGACGCCAGGCACCACCAGGGCCGGTGCTAAACTGCCATAAAGGTTACCGGGTGCGATAACTACGACGTCGGCACTCATGATGGCTGCAATGGCTCTGGGGTTAGCTACAGCTTCCGGTTCGAGCCAAATTTTTGGTCGGTCAGCTATTTCACTATGCGCTATTGTGAACTCGCCTTTGACACTCTGGCCATCGACGCCTTCGGCACATAGTTGGACATCTGTCAGCGTGATTGGTTCAACTTTACCGGTTATTTTCAGTACTTCGCTCGCCAGCTCGACCGCTTCGGCAAAGTTACCGGTCATTTTCTCGAGAGCTGTCAAGAAAAGGTTGCCAAAAGCATGCCCTTTGAAGGTGCCTTTTTCAAAACGATAATTGAACAGGTCGCGAGTTTTGGGACTATCACTCAATGCCACTAAACATTGCCGAACGTCGCCGGGCGGCAAGACCCCCAGCTCATCACGCAACTGACCGGTCGACCCGCCGTCGTCAGCCATATTGACTAACGCTGTTATATGCGAGGTGTAGCGTTTTAAACCACTTAGCAAGGTAAAACTACCGGTTCCGCCACCGATAACAACAATCTTTGCACCGACAATTTCTTCTGTCATAACTACTTCCCTCTCATGGTTTTTACGAACGCGGCGTAATAAAGTGCACTTTTACGCGGTTTGCGCTTTAGGTTGTCTTCGTAGTCAATGCCGATAAGACCAAACCGCGGCCAACGCCCGAAAGCCCATTCAAAATTATCAAAAGCACTCCAGTGTAGATAACCGCGCACGTCGGCGCCGGTTTTCAGCGCCCGATGAACCGCACTAATAGTACCGTTTAGCCAATCTTTACGATGTATGTCATTTCTATCCGCTACACCTGTTTCCATAACAAACATTGGTTTTTTGTGTTTAGTGAGGCGCATCAGTACATTTTCGATATTGGCCGGTTCCAAACCCCAGCCCAAGTCACTTAGCTGGCCGGGCGGCAGGTTGGATTTGCCGATTAGTCGGTCTTCGGCGATATGACTGTCTTGGCCTAGCACTATCTTGGTGCCGCCATAATAGTCGGTAAAATAATAGTTCACACCTATAAAATCAGTTTTTCGCCCGACGTAGGCCAATACCAAATCATCCCGAATAACCGGATCCAACCAGACCATCAACCTAGTTAGCCAACGTTGGTCGGCCGGCTTGGCGTGTGTGTAGCCTTTGACAAAACCAATCTTGAAACGGCGCGACAAGCGACGGGCTGATTTGTATATCTGCTTGTGACCTTTTAGCAAGTTGCGATAAACCCATAACCCGAGCAGGCGGTTACGTTTGAACGGCGGGTGCTCTTGCAGCCAATAACCGAGGCCGACAACAGTGTCCGGTTCATTGACCGTGGTGATGTAGCGCAGATCCGAGCCCAGCTCTTCCAACACTTTTTCAGCATAACGTACAAAATACTGAACGTTGGCGGCTTTTTCGAAACCGCCCTTTTTAGCAAACCAAACCGGGGTCGTCCAGTGAAACAACGTAAGCATAGGTTCAAGACCGCGTTTTTTGAGAGCCTTTATATATTTGCGGTAATGTTCTATCGCCGCCGGATCCCAAGCACCCTCTTCCGGTTCTATACGCGACCACTCAATACTAAAACGGAATGCGTTAAGGTGCATTTTTTTCATGATATCGAAGTCTTGCTCGTAACGGTGATAGTGGTCTATGGCATCGCCCGAAACATAATTATCTGGCTTGGTAGCTTGGCCTTTAACTTCCGGCCAGATAGGCAGATGGCCCATCTTGTACTCGGCCGACTTAGCCAAGCTACGAGCATTTTCTAGCTCCCATACCGTCCAGTTATTATGAAGGCCGCCTTCGACCTGGTGAGCACTGGTCGATGCGCCCCATAAAAAACGTTTTGGAAACTGAAACCTAGTAGTAACTTTCACTGTTAGCTATTGTATCACCGGGAAGGCTTAGGCAAAAGTTTAGACAAGAGTACCGCGCGGGATTGCCACCTCTAGATACGGTTCGCTCTGAACCATGAAACTATCGACGACCTTGACGGCAACTTTGCCGGGGTCGTTGTAGCGTTCGTAATGTTTCGGTTCTCGACCCTGCCAAAACCGAGTTTTCATACCGCCTAAAATAAACAGTGAAACCTGGCAGCTTTCATGAAAAGCCGCGGCTTCCTGGCCTAAGCTGCGTGCTAAACCGGTTTGGGCGTATTTTGTAGCTACGTAGACTGCTTCGTCCGGACGCGACTTAACCCCACTAGTCGAACTAAGCACAACAAAATTTGACACACTAGGCTCAACCACCATCCGCTGCCAAACCGACTGTACAAACGGCAACGCGCCGGCAAAATTAACCACCGCCATACTGCGTGCGTCAGGCTGATCGGCAAACCGGCCGCGCCAGCCGTAACCTGCCGCCCAGACAAAAGACTGTACCGGTTCAGCCCCGATACGGCGCTCGAGCTCGCCAGCCGCCCAACTTACCGACTCTTCGTCGTACAAATCAAGCGCGAAACCCTCGCCAAAATCACCCTCGTTATAAAACTTACCGAGTACCAAAACGCGCTCGCCGCGGCTACGCAGCAACTTGGCAATTTCCCAGCCTAGCCCGCT
>JAEYUN010000032.1 GCA_023432475.1 Candidatus Parcubacteria bacterium
AACCGACCAGTTAATTGTCGTTTTTAAAACTCTGGGAGATACGACTTGGCGGATGTTCGGGCCTGTCATCATAGGGGCGCTTATCGGTTATTGGACTGGCGGTAAAAATGCGCCTGCTATCGGCGCAATCATTGGTTTGGCAGCAGCGGGAATTCTGGTCTGGCGTCAATATGTTAGTGTGACAAAGGAAAATAGCCCGTGACACCTTATTTTGCAGCTACCGGTCCCCATATCGACATCAAAGCCGAGGTACTGTTTCATATCGGGCCTATTGGCATCACTAACTCAATATTACTAGGACTGCTTGGCTACGCTTTGGTCTTGGGCGTACTTTTTTACGTCGTTTGGGCTATTCGTACGGGCAAGAAAAACAAGCTGGTTAGCCTGGTAACTTGGGGATACGAGTCGCTACTCGGTCAAGTCGAGAGTATCGTCGGCGATAAGGCGAAAGCTCGCGCTATCGCGCCGCTACCGATCGCCCTATTTTTCATCATCCTGGTTAATTACTGGTTAGGTATCTTGCCGTTCGTCGGACCAATTACCCTCGATGGTGTGCCGGTTTTCCGTGGTCTCATGGCTGACATGAACACAACCTTTGCGCTGGCTATTATTAGTATGTTGGCGGTCCAAATATATGCTGCCAAAACTCATGGTTTTTTTGGTAATATTGGTCGCTACATCGTAAATCCTCTCAAAGATCCGATAGGTTCTTTCGTCGGACTACTGGAAATTATTGCCGAGCTATCACGTCTGATCGCTCTTAGCCTGCGCTTGTTTGGCAATGTTTTCGCCGGTGAAGTTTTACTTATCATGATAGGTTACATGACAAGTTATGCTGCCGGGATTGCCCTTTTGCCCTTCATGATCTTCGAGCTTTTCATTGGTTTTATTCAGGCTTACGTTTTCTTTATGCTGACAACGGTATTTATCTCGCTCGGGCTAGTTAGCCACGGCAACCATGATGACGATCACTCCCCTGCAGCTCGTAAACTTCAGGCGAATGATGGATAATATAAGGTAACAATAAAGGAGAAATATTTCTATGGAAGCACTTGCATTTGGTTTGACCTACGCTATTCCAGCCGCTTTTGCCGCGCTTGGTGCCGGTCTGATTGGTTCGGCCGCCTTAAACGCTGCTGGTCGTAACCCAGAGAAAATCAAAGATTTACAAGGCTTGATGATACTGGCTGTCGCTTTTGTCGATGCTCTGGCAATCATCGCTATCGTGGTAGCTATTATCGGACGAGGCTAATCAATGTTCAGTTCGGCTATCTTTTTGGCATCAACTGAGGCAACCGAAAGTGACCTGCTGGGTTCGCTGGGCATTGATGTTCAGCTGTTGGTACTCCAAAGCGTCGCTTTCTTACTGTTGCTCTTTGTGCTGGCCAGGTTTGTTTTCCCCACTCTTAACGCTATGCTCGAGCGCCGTGAAAAAACTATTGAGAGCAGTTTGAAGGCCGCAGCCGAAGCCGACGCAAAAGCGGCCGCTAGCGAGAAGCGCGTAGCCGAGTTGTTGCATCAAGCCCGGCAAGAAGCCGATGTTATATTGGCGACCGCTAAAGTTGAAGCTAGCGAACTGGTTGAGGCAGCCGAAACAAAATCACGTAAACGTGCCGAACAAATAGTGGCTGATGCGGAAATTCAACTTGAAAAAGATATAACCAAAGCTCGCCAGCGCTTGCAAAAAGATACGCTAGAGCTAGTGGCTCATGCCACTGAACGCGTGTTAGGGTCTAGTGTTAATGCTGCGGTTGATAAAAAAATCATCGAACAAGCTCTTCGAGAGGTTGAAAAATGAGTCACTTAACTAGAAGAGAGCTGGCTTGCTACGCCGCCAACCAACTTGCCGAGGGTAATACTGGGGTTATTGATGAACTAGCAGGATATTTAATTCATGAAAGACGCCTCAAAGAAGTAGACCTTTTAGTTAGCGATATAGAGAACCTATTAGCCGAACGTAATATTGGCGTAGCGCATGTATCCAGCGCTCACCCGCTAGACACCGGCGCCAGACAAGGCTTAATCGAGCTGTTGAAACATAAACTTAGCATCGACACACTGTATATTGCTGAGAATATCGAGCCTGAGCTGATCGGTGGTTTCAAAGCTCGGGCGGCTGGTCGCGAGATTGACACGACGCTGGCTAGCAAAGTCGATAGTCTAAAAAGGGTGAAAGTTTAAGGGAGAAGATATGAACGATATCAAGATTACGGAATTATCAAGCGAGCTCAAAAAGGCTATCGATAGACTGTCGGCCGAAAGTAGCGATTTCCATGAAGTCGGTATCGTCACGCGAGTCGGCGACGGTGTTGCCTGGATACACGGATTATCATCTGCGGGCTTCAATGAAGTAGTCATTATCGATACCGCGGATGGTGAGGTTGAGGCTTTTGTTCTCAACCTTATGGAAGACGAAATCGGAGCCGTCTTGCTTGGTAGTGATCAAGGGGTGGCAGCCGGCAACCGGGTTCGACTAAAAGGTCAGGTTCTCAGTGTTCCGGTCGGCCCTGAACTGCTAGGCCGGGTGGTTAATCCGCTGGGCGTAGCGCTTGACGGTGGACCGGCTATAAAAACCAAACAAACCGGCTTAGTTGAACGTCCGGCTGTTGGCGTTATGGGTCGCAAAAGCGTCCACGAACCTTTGATGACCGGTATTATGGCAATCGATGCCATGTTCCCTATTGGCCGCGGCCAACGCGAGCTTATTATTGGTGACCGTCAAACCGGTAAAACGGCCATTGCACTTGATACTATGATCAACCAGGCCAAACAAAAAACTGGCGTCGTCAATGTTTACGTTGCCGTCGGTCAGAAATTGTCGAAAGTTGCACGACTTGTCGAGCGGCTAAAACAAGAAGGAGTGATGGAGCAGACTATCGTTGTTGCTACCGGCCCATCCGACCCAGCCTCCCTGCTCTTTTTGGCGCCGTATGCCGGCACAGCTATGGGCGAGTATTTCCGTGACAACAGCGGACATGCCTTGATAATATACGATGACTTGTCGAAACACGCAGTAGCTTATCGGCAAATGTCGTTGTTGCTGCGTCGCCCGCCGGGCCGCGAAGCTTTTCCTGGTGACGTATTTTACTTACACTCCCGCCTACTGGAGCGGTCAGCTAAACTGTCCGACAACCTAGGTGCCGGCTCACTCACCGCCCTGCCTATTATTGAGACTCAGGCTGGTGATATCTCAGCCTATATTCCAACCAACGTCATTTCGATAACCGATGGTCAAATATTCATGGAAACAGACCTGTTCTACCAAGGCATCCGTCCTGCCATTTCAGCCGGCCTGTCGGTCAGCCGGGTTGGCGGGGCTGCTCAGACCAAAGCCGTCAAAAGTGTTTCCGGACAACTCAAACTGGGCCTCAGTCAGTTCCGCGAACTGGCCAGTTTCGCGCAGTTTGGTAGCGATCTTGACGACGAAACCAAACAACAGATTGAACGCGGTCAAAGGTTAACTGAGCTACTCAAGCAACCGCAATACCAGCCGCTTAATATCTGGCAACAAGTTGTTAGTATATATGCCGTTAACGCCGGCTTATTCGATGAGGTGCCGGTCGCCAAAATTAAACCAGCTCAAGCCGACCTGTTGACGCGACTTCACAAAGATCACCCTAAAGAAATGGACGAGTTAAATAAAGGTGACAAAATGAGCGAGAAAACAGAAAAATTCGTCAAAGACTTAGCCGAAAAAATCGCGAAAGGCTTCAAAGAATAAATGACTAGTACCAGGCAGCTTAAAGGTCGTATTCGGTCGGTTAGAAACACTCGGCAGATTACTAAAGCTATGGAAATGGTGGCGGCGAGCAAAATGCGTCGTTCACAGGATGCTACCAAAGCTTCAGCTCCCTACTTTCAAGCTGCTTCCAGCCTTTTAACTTTCTTAGCATCGCAAGTAGCAACCGACGAACACCCTTTATTTAAACGCCGCAAAATTAAACAGCGTCTGATAATTTTCATAACAGCCGACAAGGGCCTGGCTGGCGCCTACAACTCAAACGCCTATAAGAAATACATCGAACTGTTGCAGCGCGACAAAGAGCGCACTATTAAAACAAAAACTATAGCTGTCGGTCGTAAGGCATCCCAGTTTGTCAGTCGCCTTAAAGACACCGAAATCGTTGGTACATACGAGGATATACCCGACTATCCAGCTGGGCTGATTTTTACGACTATTCTAAATACGGCTACCGGTATGTATGAACGCCAGGAAGTTGACGCCGTCACAGTTGTTTACACTAACTTTGTTAGTAGTATTCGCCAGGAAGCGGTTTGGATGCGTTTGCTGCCGGCTGGTACTGAGCTCATGAGCGACCCATCAGAAATAAGCGACGATACCAGGGACGCTAAGTTCGAGCCTGACCCGGCTAGTCTACTCAACGCTGTGACACAGCGATTAGTTAGCTCACGGCTATTTCAGGCTTTTTTGGATGCTCGGGCGGCCGAGCACAGTATGCGTATGCTGGCCATGAAAAACGCTAGTGACAATGCCGGCGATATCGTTGACGCCTTGACACTTGAGATGAATAAAGCCCGTCAAGCCGGTATCACTCAGGAGCTTAGCGAGATCAGCGCCGGCGTGGAGGCAATGGGATGAAAGTAACGCCGAAAACACTGCGGACTATATTTCTAGTTATCGCCGCGTTTGCAGTGGCAATCGTCATCTTTGCGGCATTTAAGATTTTCGCTAGCCCCAAGTCGTACGTTGATGAACATGGCTGTACCTGGCAGGAAATGACCCCTTTACAACTGTCAGACTATTCTGATGGCAGCAAAAATTACGAAGTCAAATCAGCCGGTAATAAACATTACCTTATGAGTGAATGTAAGGAGCCGTAAATATGAAAACGTCAAAGGAGAATAAAGTGACTAAGCAGACAGGAAAAATTATCCAGATAGTTGGTGTGGTGGTTGATATCGAATTCGACAATAAAAACCTCCCGGCCATTTACGAAGCGCTACGCGTGCCGCATGGTAAAAATGTTGTGACTCTAGAAGTAGCTCAGCATCTTGACGAGCGAACCGTACGGACTGTTAGTTTGCAAAGTACTGATGGCTTGAAGCGAGGCGATAAGGTTGAGGCTACCGGTAGTCCTATTAACGTACCAGTGGGGCCCGAGACACAGGGGCGGGTGTTTAACGTCGTTGGCGAGCCGATCGACGGCCAGCCTGCCCCGAAAGGCAAAACTGCACCGATCCACCGTGAACCGCCGACGCTTTCTGAACAGAGCAACAAAACCGAGATACTCGAAACCGGTATTAAAGTTATCGACCTGATCGCACCAATCGCCAAAGGCGGCAAAGTCGGTTTATTTGGCGGGGCCGGCGTTGGTAAAACGGTACTAATCCAAGAACTCATCAATAACATAGCCAAGTTTCATTCGGGTAATAGCGTGTTTGCTGGCGTCGGTGAACGTACCCGCGAAGGTAACGACCTGTACTATGAAATGAAAGAGGCTGGTGTGCTCGACAAAACTAGCCTGGTATTTGGACAGATGAACGAGCCACCGGGTGCCCGCTTACGGGTAGCTCTGTCCGGCCTGGCGATGGCTGAAGCTTTCCGAGACGAAGGTAAGGACGTGTTGCTATTTATCGATAATATTTTCCGCTTTACTCAAGCCGGTTCGGAAGTCTCTGCCCTGCTTGGTCGCCTACCGAGCGCTGTCGGTTACCAACCGAACCTGCAACAAGAGATGGGTGCTTTGCAAGAGCGGATTACTTCTACTAAAAAAGGCTCAATCACCTCAGTCCAAGCTGTCTATGTACCGGCTGACGACTTGACCGATCCGGCGCCGGCGACCACCTTTGCCCACCTTGACTCAACCATCGTTTTGAACCGGGCACTGACCGAAATCGGTATCTACCCGGCTGTTGACCCGCTCGACTCCAGCTCGACCATTCTCGACCCGGAAATCGTCGGTGAAGAACATTACCGCGTTACCCGCGAAGTCCAGCGGGTACTGCAGTCTTACAAAGAGCTGCAGGATATTATCGCTATTCTTGGCATGGAAGAGCTATCCGATGACCAAAAGCAGACTGTCGCGCGCGCTCGTCGCCTGCAACGCTTCCTGGCCCAGCCTTTCTACGTGGCTGAACAGTTTACCGGTAATCCAGGCGCCTACATCAAGCTCGAAGATACCGTGCGTGACTGCACCGACATTTTGTCGGGTAAATACGACAATAAACCTGAGAGTTGGTTCTATATGGCTGGCAGCTCGCTCGATAAGAAAAAGGACTGATAAAAGTGAAACTTGAACTGGTTACGCTGGCTGGCGTTAAATTATCACAAGACGTCTACGAAGTAATTATTCCGACAACGGACGGTGAAATATCGGTTTTCCCAGGACACGAACCATTGGTCACGGTGGCTAGAAACGGTATTTTGACCGTGCGCTATCACAAACAAGATGGTCCGGAGCGTTTAGAGCGCTTCGCTATCAGTGGCGGTGTGGTCGAAATTAGTAGTGACGGCGTTCGTATTTTGGTTGATGAAGCTGATCATGGCGACGATATTATCGAGGCCGAGACTCAGGCTGCTTTGGAGCGCGCCATACAAATGCGTGACGAGGCCGCTGACCAAGTCGAGCTTGAAAAGGCCCACCAGCTCATTGACCGCCACGCTATTAGACTGAAACTGGCTGAGTTGCAACGGTTGAAACCGCCGCAATAATGCGCCGGGCTTCACTGGTGCTGGTGGTATGCATCAGCTTATCGCGTACTTCACTAGCGCCCTCAAAATCTCGAACATATATCTTAAAAAAGCGTTTCAAAGTATCGTAGGGCCGACCCGTCATCTCGACGTAGCGGTCGTACGTATCAAGATGATAACGTAATAATTCAAGTAATTGGTTTTTAAGCTCAGCTTCGTTAGGTAGGTTTTTCCTAAACGCAAGTGGGTTATGAAATATACCACGTCCTATCATGACGCCGTCGACGCCGTATTTTTCAACTAGTTTGAGGCCATGCGTACGATCTTCAATGTCACCATTTATGATCAGCAAAGTCTGTGGCGCCAGTTCGTCTCGTAATTTTTTGATGTCTGGTATCAACTCAAAGTGAGCCGGCACTTTACTCATTTCTTTCTTGGTGCGTAGATGGACCGTTAGCGCTACCAGGTCTTGTTTTAGCAGCGTAGCTAACCAGTCGCGCCATTCCTCTACTCGGCTATAGCCAAGTCTAGTTTTAACGCTGACCGGTAAGCCGGCTAATTTGGCGGCCGCTATGGCCTCGACGGCCAGGTCTGGTTTTAGTATTAGGGCGGAACCGCCGCTTTTAACTGCGCTTTTAGCCGGACAACCCATATTTATATCAATACCATCAAAGCCTAGACGGGCGCAGTGGTGCGCTAGAGCCTCCATGTCACCGACCTCTCCGCCCCATATTTGGGCGACTATCGGCTTTTCGTCGTCAGTTTTATATAACCGTCCACGAACAGCTTTCTCGCCGGCATGCACCCAGCCGGTCGCGTTGGTAAACTCGGTAAAGAACACATCCGGGGCACCAGCTTTTTTGACGACATGACGAAATACGACGTCGGTGACGGCTTCCATTGGTGCGAGCACGAAAAACGGTTTATCGAGTCTATCCCAAAAATTCATAATTTCACTCAAGTATTATACCTACTAAATATTATAATTGCCTGGACGTTGCCATCCAGGCTCGGGGGGTTATTGGGCGGGCGGCGCGGAGACGTTATCTTTTAGTGGCCGGGGTCGAGTCGACCACCAATCACTAACGATCTCCACGCCGCCCTGAGTTGTCACCCTGTCCCTCGTGAGGACTACTTCCCCGGGGCAACAACCTGTCGGGGCGACAGGATTTGAACCTGCGACACACCGGTCCCAGACCGGCAGCTCTACCAAGCTGAGCTACGTCCCGAGTGGCGCCGAAGCGCCGTATTGAGTTGTGTTCAGCGCATGTTTGCTTCAGCTTGGCTCACCTGGGCCGCAGCAGTATTGACGCGGTTGCGCCAGTCGTATACCGCCCGGGCTGCTTCCCCGTTTTGTGAACGGGGGGTTCGGTCCAGTTCGGCTTGTGCTGCCCTCAAACCCTTCTGGGCATCGCTGAGCGCGGTTCTTGCTCGGTTCAGGGCTTCGCCCTGGTTGGTTCCGATTCCGAACAACCTAAACACCTCTTTCGAAGTCTCTACACGACAAGGACTTTCCCCGTCGAGTCAATGACTACATTAACAGATAAGGATTGTCTTGTCAATGCAAAATGAGAACCCCACGATGTTATTGTCGTGGGGTGAAGTATGGTGGGATGGGAGTGAGTCAAGTGATACGCTACGAGGGGAACGAGGCGCGCATCCGGAGTCACTACGTGACCGTTCACGCACAGAGGCACCAAGCGTATAGCTCGTGCGCAGGCGCATGTCAGGTCGGGAACCATCCCGGGAGTAGGCCGAAGCCTACTGGGTGTTGGGGGTGACCAGACTGCCGGACATACTCGACCCGGGGGGAGCGCGCGGGGGGCGCGCAGCTGGGCCGGCTGTCGCCGGGCAATCTGGTCACCGGTGGGCGGGGCCCGGTATGAGCGGGTCCCGCCCTTTCCGTCGTTGGTTAAGCTCATCCCTCCTGAGCCTGGCCAAAGACAGAAACAAGGATGTGCCGGCCAAAGCCATTACGTCCTATGCTCTTATTATAGCACACTTAGGCCACAAGTGTCAAATATTATTGCAACAAAAAGTCTTCGAAGGCGCGTATGCCCTTCATATCCGCGCTGTAGCCGGAAATGTCAGGAAAATCAAGCGCCTGGATATGTTTCCAGACTGACTCGATAAGTTGTTTGGTGCGTTCCACTTCTGTCTCGTCATAGGTTAAATTGAGCTGCCGCAGCTGCCCGTTTTCGTCTGACTCGATAAACTCCAGCCTACCTCCTACTACTTTATATCCCGCAAAACTGTGAGATCCTTCGACGAGCAGTTTGTAACATATCAGCTGCTGGCGGTACTTGTGGAGCTTGGCATCTGCCTTCCAACGTTCGTAGGGCCGTCCCGTCTTATAGTCAACAACCGTTATAGACTTAGTCTTTGGGTCAATTTCTAAACGGTCTATCTTGCCTGCCATATGCGCCTCGCCGATAAACACGCCCTCATTCCTGAAGTTAATCTCAGCTTTGTCGCCGGTTTTAAATATGTCGCCGCGATTTTTTAAGTAAACTTCCAGTGCATCGCGGCCGCGTTCGAGTAATAGCTCGTGATCGTTTTCAGGTAGTTTTTTAGCGTTTAGCTCACTTTCAAATTGACGCAGTGTTTGGTTTAACTCGGGCATTTTGCCGTCAGCATCTATGCGGTATTGAACCCATTCGAGCGTTTCGTGGACGGCATTGCCGAACTGCGCTTCAGCACTAGAGGCTGACGGGAACTTCAATAAGGTTTTTAGGAAAAAGGCTTGCGGCCCGCAGTAAATCAAGTCGCTAAACTCGTTTAGGTGTGTCGGGCTGAGTTGGTAATGAGCTAGTCTTGGTGCCAGCAGCGCTTTTAGGGGTACCTTGTTGATTTCAAAATGCGGGCTACGCCAGTCAACTTGCATGGTTTCAAGCGTTGGGCTGTCGTGATCATCGCTTAAAACGCGCGAACTGTTAGCTGGTAGCGAGTGGGCTATTAAGCTGCCATGTTCGTCTTCGCGCTCATCAAAAAACTTGAGTCTAGTCGTAGACTTGCCGCTAAACGTTGAAGTGTTGGCTATCAGGTAAAGGTGGGTCCGCGCTCTAGTCACTGCTACAAAGAGTAGCCGCAGTCGTTCGTCTTCAGTCCCGCCGCTGTGTCTGGTTGGAGCTAAGTTGGCCGGCAGGGTTAGTTTATTGCTGTTATCCCGACCGCTATTCCCCCATTGTTCGTCGTTGCAGCCGAGTAAAAAGACATAGCCGAACTCTAAGCCTTTGGCTTTGTAGGCGGTCATCAGTTGGACGCTGGAAGCGGCTTCGGTATAAGGGTTGGTGTTGAGTAGAGGCTCGTCAGCAGCTAAGTAAGCGTCGACTAACTCCAGCAGGTCGCCGAGACGAAGCATCTTGTCGCTGGCACGCTGGCTGTCACGCAGAGCACTGCGTAGCACGGTTAGGTTGCCGAAAGCGTCGAGCATCTCGCCGTCACCGCGGGCTACGAAATAATCTTTGAGCGGACTTTTGACTTCGCCGTCAGCTTCTTTGGTATCGAAACTAGTCTCACCGATAAGATAGTCTAACAGCTGTTCGCAAGAAGTTGTGCCGACGAGTTGTGATAACCCCGCAAAAAGCAAGGCTATACCTCGCAGGTTGGGGTCGGTGTGCTCGAGTAGTTGGTGTGTCCAACTGGTTGATTGGTCGCGGCGGTTTTTGTCGGCGACATGCCAAGATAACTGCCAAATGGTCGAAACTGGTACTGCAAACCAGGGACTGCTCAGGACTTCCGGCCACAAGCTATCGGCCCGTTTTTCGTCTTGGCTGAGCGCCAGGACAAGCCGGCACATTGAAAGTAATTCGCTAATTACAGGAGCTTCCAGTATATTTTCGCGCTTTTCGTATTTGAGGGGTATATCGAGGGCCCGCGCGTATGGCACAAAGTTTTCGAGTGGTTTATGTTTTGGTGTTAGTACGGCGATATCACTAGGTTCCACCCCCTGTTTGAGTAGTTCGGCAATCTTGCGGGCTACCCAGTCATATTCGGCAACCGAGCTTTTGAAATCGCGCCGTTCAATGTGTGTCGGCCCAAGCTTATGGTTGGCGGCCACTAATTGTTTGGTGGTGCCGGGCAGTTCGTGCATTAAGCGTTCGTTGATCTGCGAGGCGACGTTTGAGCCGAGGGTTAGAATGTCAGCGCCTGAACGATAGTTTTCTTTTAGACTGACCAGCTGCGTGCTCTTGTAGTTTTTGAAAAAATCAAGCATGTTCGAATACTGTGCACCCTGAAAAGCGTATATAGCTTGATCGTCGTCGCCGACCGCCATGACGTTCGGCCGGCCTTCGTTCACTGGGTTGTTTGTTAACAAATAAACCAATTCGGCTTGAGCCCGGTTGGTGTCTTGGTATTCGTCGAGTAGGATGTACTGATATTGTTCCTGCAGCGTGTAACGAAGCTCATCGTTATCTTTTATAGCCCGTAGCGCGCGCAGTATCATGTCGTCAAAATCATACAGTCCGTCCCGCTTTAGGGCTTGTTCGTAGGCTTCGAGCACACTGGCAAGACTGGCGAGACGACGGTTTTCGAGCGTCGCATTTATGACGAAATTATTGCCCGCGTCTTTTATTAACCAGTCGTTTTTCCAGGCCGTTAAGGGTTTAGTAGACTCGGCGGCGTCAGCCTCAATCAGTGCCAGTTCTAAGCTAAGTCTGGCGGCACCAGCTAGCGAGCCATAAGTCGAACTGGCCGGTTTTTTTGGCTCGACAGCTGCGAGCGCTTTCAGGGTTTGTTCAAAATATGTCCGGGCTTGGCTGAGCTTGCCGGGCATACGGCTGAGCCCGCTGAATATGCTAGCAAGCTGCGGGTTAATGGTTTCCATGAAGACCTCATTTTCGCTGGTGATGGACCGTAGTTTCGCTGGCGTCAGTAAAGCTCGTTTCATCTCGCTGATGGTGGCCAGCAGATCTTTTAAGTGATGCCGAGTTTGTTTTAAGGGGTCACTGTAGCTGAGCTTAGCGACGATATTCTCGACTATCTGATGTTTTTTCAGGTTGTCAGCCGGCTCTTGGGCGTTATCTTCGATAAAATACTGCGAAAACCGGCGAATAATATCGCCGCCGAAAGCATGGTAAGTACTAATATTGACATCGTAGGCTGCCTGGCCGATAAATGAGCTGAGTCGCTCGCGCATATTGGTAGCGCCATTTTCAGTAAATGTTAGGCAGAGGATGTTTTGAGGCAGAGTATCGGTTTTTTTCAGGATGTTGGCAACACGGGCCGAAAGTAGTTGGGTTTTGCCAGTACCGGGTCCAGCGATAACTAGCAGCGGCCCGTCAATGGTATCGACGGCTTTTTTCTGTTCAGGATTCAGCTGTTTGTACAGCCGCTCATACTCTCCCATATACTTACTATTGTAACAGTTGTGAAATAAAAAATACCCCTTGTGAAAAGGGGCGGCCCGCGCCCGGGATTATAGGATGTGGCTGTGCGCCACACATTACTCTCCCGGGCAACGGGGGCAGTTCACGGGTGGAACTGGCGCGTTTGCCTCGTAGCGAGACAGGTGCTGCGACCGATGTAGCTACCTTTTCCCCGTCAATTAAGTTCATCGTCGCAAAGCCTGTCATGGGCCCTGCTGAACCGCTTTTCCGGACACCGGCTCGACTACCTAAAATAGCAATCGAGCGAGCTACTGGGTGTGTGTCTATCTCCAGGCGGCGTATGAGACCGACAACTGAAGATTCCGTTCTCGGAGTGGAGGGTTGACGCCCTCTAAGCCGAGTCCAACACTCTTCTTCCCGGCGACGAAACCGGGCTTTAGAGTGCCCCGCTTTCGCCCCAAAGGGCTGATTGTGTAGACTCATATATTACAACGGGGTTGCGCGTATGTCAATAGTTATTTAAAGTATCTTGCGTCTCTGAAAGTATAGAGGTACAATAACCGCATGATCGATGCAATCACCAATGACATCGCTATCGAGGAAATTGTACGAACCCAGTTTGGCCTCCAAGTCGAGGTCAAGCAGGTTGTGGCGCGCGAGATTCCGGTCAGCCATACTGCCGCCGCGACGGTTTTTTTGACCCCCAAGCATCAGCTATTCGCCCTTATACAGGCTAAGTCTGGTCTAACTCTGGGCGACGCCCAAAAAATCGGTCGCAAAATGGGACTTGAGGTCGAGTCATACTTGCCACCGCAACATAACGCGGAGTATTTCGACGATATTGCTCGGCAGAACTTCCGTAAAGTTTTCCCAGGCCGCCACGATATAGCTGACGATGAACTACGCTTTTACCGTTTACTGGCGCCATATAACCCCGCCCTTTTGAAGATAAATGCCATAACCGATGGCGTTATCCGGCAGTTTGACTCTCACGACAGCTCGCAGTGGCGCCCCGCCGCCAAGTTTGCCTATAAGCAAATTCAAACACTTTAGCTTTTTCGTTTGGTTTTCGAGAAGTCTGCTTCCCTAGCTTTTCTTTTTTAGCTGTTATAAGCTACCCTTACAAGGATGTAGCGACGAATTTTAAATAACAAAACTCCCCGAGATTGCGGGGAGTTTTTAATACTTGAGTAGCAAATTTACTTGCGTTTAGCGACTTGTCGTGAGCGGCCGAGGCGTGCGAGTACAAATGAGTCGAGTAGCGCCCATATAATAGCGTTGGCGACACAAATGACTAGGGCAGCAAAAGCGAACTGAGCTAGGCGTTGTCCGGCGTCGTAGTCGAACAAACTAACCAGACCGGCGATAACCAGCACAACTATAGCCAGCATCAGATATCCGTGCTGCAGCTTGACGCGGTTTTCGGTAGTTTTATTCCACTGGACTAGGGCTTCGTAAATAGATGCAAACATATTTCTCCTATATATTCTTATTGTAGCATAGTATTTAATAGTTGTCAATGTCTCCTCTGTTCTTATGTTTTTGCGCTCTTGTCTCTGGTGCTACAATGAAGCGAGATGAGTCAACAAGTGCATGAGTTTGGATTTGAGCGTCCTGATGCTGGTGATGTATTGAGTCCGCCAGCTAATCTTATTTATGGTGTTGGTGCGCTTGCTAGCCGCATGGTTCAAGTTGAGCGCACTATCTGCAATCATCCGGGAGGTAGGGCTGAAAACGATGCCGAGCATTCCTATATGCTCGCTTTAGTCGCTACTAGCCTGGCCGAAGAATATTTTCCAGAACTTGACTCCGGTTTGGTTTCGAAATACGCGAACGTTCATGATTTACCAGAGAGCTATGTCGGTGACACGCCCACTCATGTTATATCCGCCGCCGATTTGCAAGCCAAATCTAGCCTTGAGGCTGCTGGCCTGCACCGTTTAGTTGAGGAGTATCGTGGCATTGCTCCAAAACTTGTAAAAATCATGGAGGATTATGAAGCCCAAGCTGATCCGGAAGCTCGCTTTGTTAGGATGGTAGACAAACTGTTGACGGTTTCAATACAATTTCCTGACGGCGGTGAGACAATAGTCCAGGCAATGAATCGACGCGGTCATGAGGATATGGTTCGAACACGTATAGATAGGTTCGCAAAAGACTATGTTGATCAAAAAGCAGTCCTTGATCTTTACGACGAGTTGGCCGAGTTTATGCGCAGTCTGCTCTACCCTCCCGATAGCGATTGAGTAAAACAGCGATATTTGCTACAATTTTGACTGGCTTGATGGGGAGTGGCCAAGTGGTAAGGCACATGGTTTTGGTCCATGCATTCGGGGGTTCGAATCCCTCCTCCCCAGCCATAAAAATCGCTCGACCTTCTGGTCGGGCTATTTTTATAACTAGTGACGAGCGGGATTCGAACGGGTTTGCAACGTCTGCAAACCCAGGCACTTTTAGAGCTTGAGAGACAAAAGCGAATCCACCTTAAGTTGAATTATAATTACATTATGGTATAATATATACCATCACTGCCTGCGACTAGGAGAGGAAGTCCAGTGAAGTTCATCCGAAAATTGAGGGCCTTGGTCGCTGGATTGGCGATGATTGGCTTGGTGAGTATGAGTGCGGGGACGGCAGAGGCTGCCTCGTACAACATCTATAAAGGACCGAACACATCGACGCGCGTCGT
>JAEYUN010000005.1 GCA_023432475.1 Candidatus Parcubacteria bacterium
CTCTGCTTTATGCCAATAAAAGTTTTCTGCGTCCAGACGGCGAGAAGGCTGGGTTAAGCTTGGCGCATGGGCTGGTTGAAACCGGCTTCTTGCATAGCGGTTCCACTGTAGTGCTAGTTAGCGGCCAGCAACCAGGTGTTAAAGGCGGCACTGATACTATACGTATCAGAACTCTCTAGAGTACTTACTTGACACACTTCAACCATAGCCGCTTACGTCTCGAAGCGGCTATTTTGTGCTATCATAAACATAGATGAAACAGGGTGGCTTCTTCAAAAAAACTATTCGTGACGTGCCGATTGACGGTAAGGTCGTCTTGCTCAGGACCGACTATAATGTGCCGCTCGGAGAGAAAGGCGAAATTGGCGATGATTATCGTATACGGGCGAGCTTACCCACCATCAAATATCTGCTGAAACTTGGTTGTAAAGTGGTTATCATCTCACATCTTGGTCGGCCTGATGGTAAGGTTGCGCGCCGTTTTAGTCTGGAACCGGTTGCCGAGCGTTTATCGGAATTATTGGGTGGCCACCATGTTTTGTTCGTTCCTGCATGTTTTGGAGACACTGTTACTATGGCAGTCAAAAAAGCCCCCAAGTCTAGTATTGTAATGCTAGAAAATCTTCGTTTTCATAAAGGCGAAGAAGCGAACGATCCTGCCTTTGCTCGCCAATTGGCGAGCAGCTCGATGGCGGCATATTTTGTCCAGGATGGTTTTGGGGTTGTCCATAGGGCGCATGCCTCAACTGCGGCAATAACGCATTGCTTACCCTCAGTAGCCGGGCTGCTACTGGAAAAAGAATACAAGGTTTTGAGCGAAGTTATGAATAAGCCAGTAAGACCTGTCGTAGCCGTGTTGGGTGGTGCAAAAATTTCTGACAAGCTTCCACTGATAGAGCGTTTTATTGCTGTCGCCGACAAAGTTATTATTGGCGGGGCTATGGCAAATACTTTCTTGAGATATCTTAAATATCCTGTAGGTAAGAGTTTGACTGAAGACGGTATGAACAAAACTTTGGATCAAATATATGAAGCAGCCAAAGAAAAAGTTGGGAGCGGTGGCAGCGTCGATGATTTTCTGATAATTCCAGAAGATGTTGCTGTCGCCAGCGAGGTTAGTTCACATGCTCGACGCGTCAATGTTAGTCGACGTGATGTCGCGCCCGATGAGATTATCCTCGATATTGGGCTGGCAACCATGGATTTGATAGATAGGGAAATTAGACGCGCACGCACGGTGGTATGGAACGGTACTCTAGGGATGGCTGAGCTTGAACAATTCGCTCATGGTTCAGCCCGGTTGGCACTTAGTTTGGCAACGCGACCTAAGATAAAGTCAATTATAGGCGGTGGTGATACAGCAGATTTTGTTATGGGCTGGGATGGGACTGGCGGGGCAAGTTTTAGTCATGTTTCAACCGGGGGCGGTGCGGCACTGGAGTTGATGTCAGGGCAGCCAATGCCCGGCGTAGAATCTCTTATGGACGCCTGAGATTATATGCGTTAAACTAAATATAAACATAAGGATGATGAGCAAGATGCCTAAGAAGCTGATAGTCGGAAACTGGAAGATGTACCACAATACGCACAAGGCAAGCTTGTTGCTCGATGCGCTGAGTAAGAAGGTAGAAACGCATCGTGACGTCGAAGTGGTTCTCTGCCCCAATACCTTGGCGCTTCAATCATTAAGCCTGCAAATTAATAACCGCCAATTTAAATTGGGCGCCCAGAATTGTTACTGGCGAGACGAGGGGGCTTTTACTGGTGAAGTGTCGGCTACTATGTTAAGGGGTGTGGCGAGTTACGTTATAGTCGGCCACTCGGAACGGCGTCATATTTTCCGGGAAACGGAGCGCGACATTCGCCAAAAAGTCCAAGCCGTCATTCGTAATGGCATGAAAGTCATACTCTGCGTCGGGGAAACCGCTCAAGAAAGAGCCGACGACGAAACTATCGAAGTGGTCCGCGACCAATTAGCAAGTGGGCTTGCAAATATTACAAGCGAAGAAGTGGAGAATATCGCGATAGCGTATGAGCCAGTTTGGGCCATTGATACCGGTAAATTACCGACGCCGGCTGATGTCGTAGCTGTCGAAAAAGCTTTACGTAAAGAAGTGGGTGAACTCTACGGTAAAAAAGCTTCCACCGAACTAAGAATCTTATATGGAGGTAGCGTAACGCCTGAGAACGCACCGGGTTTCTTAACCGCGAAGGGTGTTGACGGCTTATTGATTGGCGGGGCTAGCTTGAGCGTTGAGGCTTTTGCTGCAATAGTCGAACAGGCCTTTGAAGCGACCAAGAAAGATAAGAAATAAATTAAGGGGTGGGATAATGGATGATATAAATTTCGATGAACTTGATAAGGCAGTGAATTCGGCCATGAAGCCGGCGGCTACGATGACAGAACCAGCGGTCACCGAAGCTGCTCAAACGCCGTCACCAGACAGTCCGAGACCAGCCCTAGTCGATGAAACAGCTCCTCCCGCCGCGGCCTTGCCGGTTAAGCGACGCGGTCAGTTCATGGATATAGTTCATACATCTGCTCCTCGACCAGTCACGCCATCGGTTAGCCGTCAAGCCTCTACTATTAAGCCGCTTAGCCCCGAGCTAGTTAAAACAGATGGGGAGGCTGTCGACAGCGTCACTACTACCTCGCCGCCGCCAGCGTCTACACCTAAAACTGAGACTAACCAGGACTTTAGTGTTGAGGCCGAACCATCATCGGGGTCAAATCTGGCAGTGACAACACCTTTTGTAGAAGGTGCTCAGGTAGAAAAGCGACCGTTAGGAGCTTTTGCTGGCAACGAATCATTGGATGATACAGCGACTGAGCCTGGCGTTAACACGGAAACGACAGATACTACAGTTGACGAGTCGCCGGCTGCTACCGATGAGTTAAGTGATAAAACAATCCCAGAGACTCAAACACAGCCTGAACTCGTCGCTGATGATACCGCTGAACAGACTATGCCAAGCCAAGCCATAGAAACCCAGTCGATTAATGATGACTACTCTTTGCCTTCTATGCCCGATGAGGGCGTAGCTCAGTCTATTCCGCAACAATATAAGGCTGATAATTCATTTTCAAACGACGAAGAGCATGCCGTCTTTGATACGACGCAATATCATCAGCCACTTTTACCTCCTGCCAAGCCTAGCCATGGTCGCAAAGCATTGATGTATACTTTGTTAGTATTTTTGATGCTGGCGATCGGTTCGGCCGCCGGGTATGCCATATTTGTTTTGAAACTGTTCTAAAATACAACGCTCATAAGTACTTTTGTTAGATAAAATATATAGTAGATGAATGATTTTACAGACGGTCTGAATGACGCACAGGCACGTGCCGTGCGGCATGAGAACGGGCCTTTATTGTTGTTGGCCGGGGCCGGTAGCGGTAAAACTAAGACATTAATGCATCGTATAGCCTATCTGATTGATAGGGGGGTGCCGACCGGCTCTATTTTGGCGGTTACTTTCACAAACAAAGCCGCCAGAGAAATGCGGGAGCGACTATCTGGGCTTCTTGGCGAGAATCCCAATAACCGGTCTTTCATGCCTTGGATGGGTACTTTCCATAGCATTTGCGTTCGGCTACTTCGTTACGACGGTGAGAATATTGGGGTGCCCAGTAATTTCACTATATTGGACGAAGCTGACAGGCTAGGCTTTATCAAGCAGGTGATGCGCGAGCAGAATATATCGGAAAAAAGCTATTCACCACGCTCGATTGCTAGCTTGATAAGCAGTGCTAAAAACGAAGGCTTGACTGCTAGTGACTACGCCGCGACGGCCCGGTTACCACTTCAGCAAATCGTTGCCAATGTGTTCCCGCGTTACGAAAGCTTGAAAAAAAACGCTCGCTCACTCGATTTTGACGATCTATTGCTCGAGAGTTTACGATTGCTTCAAACAGTGCCAGAGCTGAGAGAGAAATGGCAAAGCCGATTTCAATATGTATTGATAGACGAGTATCAAGACACCAACAAGGTTCAGTACCAACTCATCAAGCTGCTTGTTGGTCAACATGAGAATATTTGCGTTGTCGGTGATGACTGGCAGAGCATCTATTCTTGGCGCGGAGCGGACTTCACCAATATATTAAACTTTGAGCGTGATTTTCCCGGGGCAACCGTCATTAAGCTTGAAAAGAACTACCGCTCGACTAAGCAGATTCTTGACGCCGCCCACAACGTCATAACCAAGAATACGCAGCGCAGCGATAAACGCCTAACGACCGATCGAGACAGCGGCAGTCCGGTACAGGTCATTCATGTCTCTAGTGAATTACATGAAGCCGAAGCTATAGTTAGCCGGATTAAATTGGCAGTCGACATGCGACTACGGAGCCTGGGCGATTATGTAGTGCTCTATCGGACTAATGCCCAGAGTCGAGCGATAGAAGAAGCTATGATGCGCTACAGCGTTCCATATAAGATGATTGGCGGGACCCGTTTCTATGACCGCGCTGAAGTCAAAGATATCCTGGCTTATCTGCGACTTATCCATCAGCCGTCTGACAGGGCGGCTTTTACACGCATAGCCAACGTGCCGGCTCGTGGTCTGGGGGCTGTCAGCGTCGAAAGATTTTTAGCGTGGGCTGAGAGCTCCGGCGCCGATTTGATAGGTGCTATGAGTCGGGCAGAAGAATGTAGCAGTCTAACGCCTCGCGCCCGGCAGAGTCTAGAAAAATTAGGGAATAACCTAGCGGCCATAGTCGCCCAACAAGCCGAATTGTCGTTGGGTAAGCTCATCGAAACTGTAATCAGGAAATTTGATTATCTGTCATATCTTGACGACGGCACACCTCAGGCTGAAGACCGGCAAAACAACGTTAAGGAACTGGTATCAGACGCCGAAGAACGGCCGGATAGCGAACTTCAAACGTACCTAGAAGAAGTGGCGTTGGTTTCATCGCTCGATGACGCTAGTCGCCAGGATGCAGTGACTCTTATGACACTGCACGCTGCCAAGGGCTTGGAATTTCCAGTGGTTTTCATGGCGGGAATGGAAGAAGGTCTGTTCCCGCAGACCAGGGCCATCTACGACCAGTCGGAATTGGAAGAGGAGCGCCGACTGTGCTATGTCGGTATGACACGGGCTCGGGAAGAGCTTTACTTGTTAACGGCCAGCTCTCGGTTAGTTTTCGGCAGCCGGCAGTATAACCCACCATCTCGCTTTTTAGACGACATGGAAATAAGCGCTGTTAGCTCGGACGAAGCCGTCATGGCGAGTTTGTCTGATGAGCCAAGGATCGTCTTAGATGAAGAACTTGGCCTGACGGTAGGCGACAGAGTAAGGCATCAGCTGTTTGGTCAGGGTGTAGTAGAACAGATTGACGGTCCGATCCTCAAGATCCGTTTTGGTAGTCGCGGCGTCAAGACCTTGAATTCCAGTTTCGCACCCCTACAAAAGATTTAAGGCTACTTGCAAATTTGCGCTTGGCGCTTATGTTAGGTACAATGGTATTCAAGATTAGTCTTGCTGAGAGACTGTCAATCTATGCGAGTTATGCGAGTAAAACATCACATCTTCCACCAGATATTCTCGAGTCGTGGCCTTGCCATTGCCGTATTAGCGGTATTTGTATTGGTCGGTTCGGTTTTTGTTAAGAATGCTTTTGCGGCTGACGATCCAGCCAGCGACGGCGGCAAGCTAGTAACAATTCATGACGGTAACTTTGAAGTGACTATTGTTTCGCGAGCCGCCAATATTAAAGGCGCTCTCGACCAGGCCGGTATTGCTATTGGCGCCCAAGATATAGTCGAACCGGCGCTAGACGAGGAAATGATTGCCAAGTCGTACCAGGTAAATGTTTTTCGCGCTCGGCCGGTTTTGGTAGTAGACGGCAATAGCAGCTGGCGTGTCATGACCGCCGAACAGAGCCCGAAACAAATCGCTAAAACAGCCGGCCTGTCACTCTACGACGAAGACGTCACCAAGCTTGAGCGTGTTGACGACGTCTTGGGGGCTGGCGGCGCAGGGCTAAAGCTATCTATCAAAAGAGCAACTGTGTTTTCTCTGACGCTCTACGGGAAAACTTTCGAAGCCCGTACCCAAGCGGTATCGGTGGGTGAGCTGATTCGAGAAAAATCCATCAAGCTCGGACCGAATGACGGCGTATCACCGGATCTATCGACCCCCCTAACTAAGGGTATGAGTGTTAAGATTTGGCGTGACGGTAAACAAACCATCACCCAGGAAGAGGTTATCGCTAAGCCAGTAGAAGAAATCAAAGACACTTCAAGGGATTACGGTACGCGTTTCGTCAAAACGAACGGTGTAGAGGGTAAGCGCAATGTGACTTACGAGATAGAAATGCGTAATGGTGTAGAGGTATCACGTGTGGAAATAGCCAGCGTAACTGTGCTTGAACCAGTCAAGGAAATCGTGGTGGTGGGCGCTAAAGCACTTGGTTCTTATACTACCCCCACCGAAAACGAGACTATAACCTGGAACTTTCTCATCGCTCAAGGTTTCACCAGGGAACAAACTGCCGGTATTATGGGCAACCTCATGCAAGAACATCGCTTTAATACTTCAGGGGACGGCCTAGCTCAATGGACGGGTGGTCGCAAGGCCAACTTGTTGGCGCGCCATGACCCATATAATATCCATACCCAACTTCAGTTTATGATGGACGAGCTGAACGGTCCTTATGTTCGGGTGCTTAACGCCCTAAGGGCCGCCACTAGCGTCGAGCAGGCTACTCTGATATTCCAAAACCAGTACGAGCGCTGCGGCGTTTGCATGGAATCGCGCCGTATTCAGTACGCCTACAACATACTGGCTAGTCACTAGGCTATAATTAAACCTATGCCCAATAAATCACTCGGTCAACACTGGCTTAAAGACCGCGCCTTACTCGAAGATATCGCCAACTACGCCGAACTTACGACCGAGGATACTGTAGTTGAAATCGGTCCCGGGCTAGGCACACTAACTAGTGTACTTTTAGCCCGCGCCAAGCGAGTTATAGCCATTGAGTACGATAGCGCACTAGCGAGGAAATTGCCGGGCCAATTTCCCGGTAAACAGCTAGAAGTAGTTAATCAAGATTTTTTAAACTTTGATCTCACTCAATTACCGCCTGCTTATAAGGTGGTGGCCAACGTACCTTATTACATAACCACTAAAATAATTGAGCATTTAAGTCAGGGCAAAGAATTGCCGGAGACCATGGTTCTCTTGGTGCAACAAGAAGTTGCCGAAAAGTTTGCGGCGCGACCCGGCAATATGACTTACGGTGCTGTTATGCTGCAGTCGCGGTTCGATGTACAACTTGGTACACGTGTCCCAAAAGTGTATTTTACACCGCCGCCGTTAGTTGATTCGCAAGTACTTGTATGCAAGAAACGGCACGTGTCTATAATTGCAGAAAAGGATAAAGAAGTTTTTAAACGGGTGGTGCGGTCTGGTTTCTCGGCGCCACGCAAAAAACTGCGGACTAGCCTGGCTGGCGGCCTTGGCTTGAGTTTAGATCAGGTTGAAAACATGCTAGCCCAAGCTAAGATAGACCAAAACCAACGAGCCCAGGACCTGTCCTTAGGTGACTGGCAGAGATTGCTATAATTTAGAATTGTATGATTAAAGCCGATCAGCCCAACTGTTTCCCGAGCAATATTGTAGTCAGTGTTTCGTCACGAACCGACGGCACAGTACTGGATCGGGCTGTGGGGATACACGACCCAAATATCGTTACTAACCGCACCAAGTTTTGCGAGGTGAATGGTATTAGCTATGGCGATGTAGTATTCCACAGAATTATCTATGACGACGAGCGGAGTTATAATGTCATAGCCGAAGTTGACTCTGGCGCAACAACAAAGTTCACGAGTGAGGTTGTGGCGGATGCCTTATTTACACGCGCGAAAAATGTCGGCATGTTATTGCCAATAGCCGACTGCGTGGCTACGGTATTTTACGATCCCGATAAACAGTTTTTAGCCCTAGCTCATTTGGGGCGGCACTCTACGTTGGCAGGTCTCTCGACACGCTTAGTGAACCACTTTCGGGCGAACGGCAGCAGTAGTAGTCAGATTATCGTCTGGATGAGTCCTAGTGCTAAACGAGAAACTTACAAACTTGAATGGTTTGATCGGGAGCAGGATCCCGATTGGAAGGATTTTTTCGACAAAAAACAAGACGGTTACTACCTTGATTTACCAGGTTATAATTATCACCAACTACTAAGAGCTGGACTATCGGCTGACAATATCTATATCTCACCAATCGATACGGTTACCAGCCCGGACTACTTTTCGCATAGTAGCGGTGATATATCAGATCGCATTGCCGTGCTGGTTATGATGCGCTAACCGCTGACATCTGTTAAACTATAAGGCGAACATGACTAAGAAACATCTATATATAACCACGGCAATTCCCTATGCTAATGCTGCTCCGCATATTGGCCATGCAGTCGATTATTTATTGGCCGATATATGGACTAGGTACCAGAAACAACTAGGCCGTCAAGTGCGCTTTCAGGTTGGTACCGACGAACATGGTAGTAAGATTGCCCAAAAAGCAGCCGAGCAGGCAAAGGCTCCCAAAGAGTTCGTTGACGACATGTTTGAGGTTTATCAGTCTTTCATACAAAAACTAGGCGTCGAATACACCGATTTTGTCCGGACTACCGACGTGCGGCACGAAGCGGCCGTTCAATATATCTGGCAAAAATTATCACCCTATATTTATAAAGGTAACTATGAGGGTTGGTACTGTGTGGGGTGCGAAGCCTTCGTAACCGATAAAGAGGCGACCGAAAATAATGGTGTCTGTCCGATTCATAACGCGCCCTATCAGCGTCTGAGTGAGGAAAATTATTATTTCAAACTTAGCGAATTCGGATCTCGTATTAAAGAGGCTATCGTCGCGCGCAAATTTGAAATCGTACCAGAGTCGCGCAAGAACGAAATAATTTCATTACTCGACAGCGGACTAAACGATATCAGTATCTCACGTCCTATCAAACACTTGACATGGGGCGTACCGGTACCGGGTGATCCGAGCCAGGTTATGTATGTCTGGATCGATGCTCTTAGTAACTATATCACCGTCCTAGGCTACCCCGACAAACCTGAATGGCAAGACTATTGGCCGGCCGATGTTCAGGTGCTGGGCAAGGATATTCTGCGTTTTCACGCGGCAATTTGGCCGGCTATGCTGATGGCACTCGATCTGCCGCTGCCAAAGCGCATATTGGCTCATGGTTTTGTTAATGTGGGCGGCGCCAAGATGAGTAAAACTGTCGGTAACGTTGTTGATCCGATAGAGATAATTGACCAGTATGGCGTTGACGCATTTCGCTATTACTTTGCACGTCACATACCGACGCTTGAAGACGGTGATTTTACTTGGGAAAAATTTGAAACAGCCTACAACGGCGAATTAGCTAACGACCTAGGTAATTTGGTCGCACGTGTCTCGAAGATGGTATTGAATTATCAAGCTGGCGTGGTTGGCGATGCCATCCAGTCCGAACATGATACCAGGGCTTACCGTGATGCGATGGAGAGTCTGGAGTTTAACAAAGCGTTCGACGAGTTATGGACGATTATCAGAGGCCTTAATCAGTATTTAGAGCGTGTCAAACCGTGGGAAATCGCTAAAAAACTAACCACCGACGAGGATGCCAAGGCTCATTTGGACGAAGTACTGGGACATGCCGTGGGTGTTTTGCGCCAAATAGCCGATTTATTAGGGCCTTTTTTACCAACCACAGCTGCCACTATAGAGGCGATTTTCAAAGACGGTGTCGTTCGTGAGCAACCAGCTATTATTTTCCCCAAAAAAGATCTACACACCCCAGCACCCCCGCCACCGAGTCAGTAAGCCGACTTCGTGAGTAGTGGTGGGATAAAGGACAATTATGAACCAGCTTCCACCGCCGTTTAACCAACCAGAACAAAGCATCACCGGCCTGCGAGTATTGTCAGACGGTGACAACCCGGGAGTTAGGATTGAGTCGAGAGAGCTCGCTGGCGGCGAGACTTTTTTCAGCGTTACTGGCCCGCTTGAGCTTGGGCGTCGGGCTATCGCTCAGCAAATGAGCTTGTCTATAGCTGAGTCGGCTGGCAACTGGCGAGAGGTTAGAAAAGGTTTAGCTAGTATCGGCTATCCAGCTCGTCGAATAGCAAAACTGCACCGCGCCTTACCCGATTTGCAAAGGTTAAACGCACTCCGGCCAGCCAGTCGTGAGTTGGCGGGGATTATTAAGGACAACCAGCCAACCGCTGAATACAGCATGAAGATACCGGTTTTTGATTTTTACGAGGCGATGTCTTATGCGCGGAATCAACTATCCCAAGTTGATCCAAAATGGCTTGAACAACTATTAACAAGGTATGAGGGCAATACGACATACGCCCAGCATCTTCACTGGCTGGCTGGCGACCAAAATCAACCTGAATATCTCGCCATCGCTGGGTTGAGTCAGGAAGACCAAAATGAGATTCGGGTAAGAGCTATGTTGGGTGAAGCAACCGGTCTGGCGCGGGTCGATGTGCTTTATTCCTTGTTTGACGAAGTATTTGAAGGTCATCTGGAGGAGCCGGTCTTTAATAGCGATGGTCAATTGCGCGGCGGTGGTTTTGATCAGTCGGTGTTTATTCGTAAGCAAGATATACCTGCTCAGTTGCGCGATAAGAACAGTTACTGGCGGGTTTCAATTGGCCGAAGACTGCGAGATGCCGACCGACCTTCCGGTTTGCCCAGACACGAAGTATCATTCGTGACAAGGCAGCAAGAAGTCGTGGCGCTCAGGCGAGCTGCCTGGATCAACGATGCCGGAGTGCGGCGCTTTGTCTTTCCGGTTGGTCGGGCCGAGCAATCTTTTAACCGTCCATCAAGGGCGATAGGTAGTAGCGTGCTCGGTGCCGCCCGGATGGCTGAAGTTTTTGGGCCGTCGCGGGGTATAGACTACGCCGGTGAGTTAGATCGACTTGTCGGACCGCGCCGGTTTGGTCGGGCTGGGCTACTGGCTCTGGTACTTCACGCACATCAAGACGAAATACTTTCTCATCCGTATTTTAGGGCAATAGAAACAAGAGCGGTTAAAATAGAACGATGAGCGAAATCAGATTTACTGACACACATTGTCATATCCATGACTTAGAATTCTTTCCAAGCGGCGGGGAAGGGTTATATGAACGGGCATTGAAAGCGGGCGTAGGACGAATGATTTGCGTTGGCACCGACGTAACGAGCTCGCGGGCAGCTTTTAGTTTCGCAAATGACCACGACGGCAGTTATGTCACGTTAGGTATCCATCCGCATGAAGCAAAACTAGGTCTAAGGGCGGTCGATGAATTGGAGGCTATGATGGCCGATAATTCGAAGATCGTTGGTATTGGCGAAGTAGGACTGGACTATTATTATGACAATTCACCGCGAACAGTCCAACAGGATATGCTACATGCACAAATCGAATTGGCCCAGCGCTATGATTTGCCCTTAAACTTTCATGTTCGCTCGGCATTTGATGATTTTTGGCCCATTTTTGATGAGTACCAAGGTTTGAAGGGTGTTCTGCATAGTTATACCGACAACCAACAGAACCTAGAAGCGGCACTTTCACGCGGACTGTATATAGGTACTAATGGTATCGTAACGTTTGCAAGTGATCGTCAGGATATAACTAAGACAATTCCGCTGGATAGAATGCTGCTTGAAACTGACGCTCCTTTCTTGACTCCTAAGCCATATCGTGGTAAGATAAATGAGCCTGCGTTTGTGATAAATATTGCGCAGTTCGTGGCCGATCTCCGGTCCATCTCTCTCGAGGAGCTATCCCACGAAACTGAAAAAAACGCACAAAAACTCTTTTTCTAACAACAACACTCAAACAGCCAAAAAGACTACCAACATGAAGGGTGGAGAAAGGCTTGTTGTTTCCGACATGCAGACCCAACCAAAGCAATCAACTTCCGATCAAGGTTATGAAACGACGAACCGCTCTTTTGACATACCTCAGCCCTCTGAAGTAACCGCTTATGCGGCTTTGCAAGAACGGCGTCGTCAGGACGAACTACTGAGGCGTGAACTGTCAGACATAGCCTACGCTCAAGCTGCTAGTAATGAAGCGACGTTTGTGGGTGATGACCGAGTAGAAGCGCCCTATCTTTCCCCGGTAAAGGGCGAATTGAGCAATAATAACGCCTATACTCATGAAATAGATGTTCGACCTGAAGACTTGGCTTGGGTAGGGGCAGCCGCCCGCAACCTAGCCGAAGTCCGTCGACAAGTGATATTAAGAGGCGACTATTCGTTGGGAGCATAGAAAAATATGTCATTCATAAAAAAAGCTCTTGAACTACTGACTGGCCTACCCGCTGTTCGCATAGCCGGCAAACAACTGAGTGAGCGACAGCTTATCGAGCGTGAAAATGAAATCGGACGTCAGTTGTTTGGACCAATTCCGGCCGATCACGGGCGGGATTTCTTCTGCTTAGACGAGAATACCTGGGTCTGGCATGAAGAGTGGAAAGATGTTGACGGGAAGACTCAAACCGCCACAACACGTTACGAGGTCCAACCGGCTGGCATACTTAAGGTTCAAAGCGGTCGAGTTTATAAATATATAGAAGGTGAAGAGCTGCGACATTTGGTGACGGCAGTACGATTGTATTACGAACGGGTCATGCGTGATGTTTATCGTTTTGACCCAGCTACCGGACGGTCACTTAATCAGCTACAATAGAGTCAATGAGCTTGAAAATTCACTACCTTGACCATGCTGCTGCAACCCCGCTGGACGAGCGGGTTTTTTTGGCGATGCAGCCGTATCTTAAGGAGGATTTTTATAATCCATCCTCAAGCTATGCCGGTGGACGTAGGGTAAGGGGTGCTTTGGAGAAGGCGCGGACGAATATCGCCGGTCTTTTAGGAGCAAAACCTGTCGATATTATTTTTACAGCCGGTGCGACCGAGTCAATCCATATGGCCCTAGTAGGGGTGCTGAGCGAGGGTGGCCATGCCGTGATTGGCGCAACTGAACATGTTGCTGTCAGGTCAGCAGCCGAAGCTTACCCACACAGCATAGCGACTAGCGACAGCCGTGGTTTGGTTACGGCCGAAGCTGTCCGAGCGGCTATGAAGGACGACACGGTACTTATTAGCCTAGCTTTAGCTGATAGCGAATTTGGCACGGTTCAACCGATAGCGGAAATCGCTCGTTTAGTAGAAACAGAGCGAGAAAAGAGACAACTAGCTGGCAACCGGACACCGCTCTATTTGCACAGCGACGGCTCACAGGCTGTCAACACGCTTAATCTGAAAGTTTCGCGTTTAGGCGTTGATATGCTCAGTTTAAATGCTGCCAAATGTTACGGTCCTAAACAAGTCGGTTTACTTTGGCTCAAATCATCGATACAACTCAAACCGTTCTTGACAGGCGGCGGTCAGGAGCGTGGCTTGCGTAGTGGGACCGAAAATGTGGCTGGTGCTGTCGGTTTTGCTATGGCGCTAGAATTAGCTCAAAAAGGAGCCCGCCATGAAAATGAACGGCTTAACAGACTCCGAGACGACTTAAAGAAGCGACTTCAAACTGCTCTGCCTGAGCTGATTTTTGACGGCCATCCGAAACATTGCTTGCCGGGACATATACATATTCATCTTGCCGACTTGGACGCCGAACG
>JAEYUN010000007.1 GCA_023432475.1 Candidatus Parcubacteria bacterium
CACGACTCGTATGGAAGCTAGCTATGAAAAACCAGCCATCGTCATCACCGACGGCAAAGTTAGCTCGGTTCAAGAGTTCTTGCCGATTCTTGAAAAACTTGCCCAGGCTGGTAAAAAAGACGTTGTACTAATAGCTGAGGACGTTGAGGGCGAGGCGCTTGGTGTCCTTATACTGAATAAACTCAAAGGGGTATTTAATACAGTTGCCGTCAAAGCTCCCAGCTTTGGTGATCGCCGCAAAGAAACCCTGGAAGACATTGCTATCTTGACCGGCGCGACCGTCATTAGCGCCGACCGTGGCTTAACTTTCGAAAACGTCGACCTCAGTGTTATTGGTACGGCTCGCAAAGTTATAGTGAGCAAAGATGAGACTACTATCATCGAAGGAGCCGGTACGATGTCCGACATCAAGTCTCGTATCAGCCAAATCAAGTCGCAGGCCGAAGCCGCCACTAGTGAATACGACAAAGAAAACTACGACAAGCGCGCGGCCGCCTTGTCAGGTAAAGTTGCAGTCATCAAAGTTGGTGGCGCTACCGAAACGGAGATTGAGGAGAAGAAATTCCGCGTCGATGACGCCGTCGCCGCCACCAAAGCCGCTTTGGCCGAAGGTATCGTACCGGGCGGCGGAGTCACGCTCGTTAATCTAGCTGACAGCTTGAAGGGCAGCGAAGCTGGAGTTGGCTTGTTGCGTGAAGCGCTTTATCAGCCATTCCGTCAACTAATGCAAAATGCCGGCCTCAACGCCGACGCTCTGCTTGCCAAAGTTCAAGCAGCTAAGCCTGGCTTTGGTATCGATGTCAACACACCCGAAGGCGGCGTTGTCGACATGAAAGCTCACGGCGTCGTTGACCCGGTTATGGTCTCCAAACAAGCTATTCAAAATGCCGTTTCGATTGCCGCCACGGCGATGACGATGGGCGCTCTGGTCGTCGACATACCGGAAAAAGAAGCTCCGGCCGCCCCACCAATGGGCGGAGGCATGTACTAAAACTTGCCAACCTAAAAATAGAGGCCTTACTAAGGCCTCTATTTTTTTAATATCCTCAAATACTTAGCTTTGTGGATGTGAGAAGTAATCAATTTCCTTAATAACGTCGAGCAGGGCAGCGGCTCGTTTGGTTTCGTCTTCGATAGCCTTGGCAGCCTCGTGAGTTGCAGCTACCAATGATTTGTCGTCGGTCGAACGAATTATAAGCAGTAGGGTGTTGAACTTCTCCTCGGCAGGAAGGTCTAGACGATCAACTAGGGGGCGAAGTTCTTGGAGAGCGCTCTGTTTGATACTCTCAAGCTCACCATCGGCAGCTGGTTCTGGAGCGGGGAGTACTGGTGGAGTCTCAACTACTGGTTCTGGCGCGCTGTAGCTAGTTGGGTTGGCTGGGGCAGATTCAACCGGGGGAGTTTCTTCAAATTGCAAAGCCGGAGCTGGCTCAACTGGCTGGTCGGTTGGCTGATCGGTTGGCTGGCTAGAGTCAGTCGGTTGATCAACTGGCGGCGTGCCAGCCGTCGCGTTATTCATACTCTCCAAAACTTTAGCCAGTTCTTGATCATCGGTTGCTGGTGCTTGCGTACTTAAATCCATACCCACCCCTGTTTTAGTTAATGTCTTACTTAAGTCAATCATAGCATAAGCATTTGGACGTGTGAAGTGATAGACTAAGATGTATGGATTTGTTAGATAACGCCTCGCAAATAGCTGAGCGCGACTCTCAAAATACGCTTGGGCTGGTGGCTGACTCATACAAACAGCTAACCACCGATGTAAGCGTCAAAAACCTGCCTAAAAATTTGCCAGAGATACGACAGGTAGTCCTCGCCGGTATGGGCGGTTCAGCTTTGGCGGCCGACATGGCGCGCGATTGGCTAAATTTGCCACTGCCGTTTACGGTTATCAAAGACTATCGCCTGCCACAGTTCGTCGGGCCGGAGACGCTGGTTATTGCCTGTAGTTTTTCTGGCAATACCGAAGAAACACTGTCCGCCCTCGCCGAAGCCCGTAGCCGAAATGCCTCTGTTGTAGTAGCCACCGGCGGCGGGCAGTTGCATGAACTCGCAACCCGTGATGAGCTTCCGTTTAGCCTCATGGAATACAGCGGCCAACCACGCATGAACGTCCTGCTTAATTTGCAAGTAATTGTCGAGATATTGATTGCCTACGGCCTGCTTGGTGCAGCCACCAGAGACGAGCTAAAGTCAGCCGCCGAGAGTCTAGCCAGTGCCAGCCAGAAGTGGGCGCCACTGGTAACTTTTAAAGACAACCCGGCCAAGCAACTAGCTTGGCACTGCGCCGGCAAGACCCCAGTCATCTATGCCGGTAGCCGATTCCGCTCGGTCGCCTACAAATGGAAGATTGCGTTCAATGAAACGTCTAAAAACATGGCCTTTTGCAACGAATACTCCGAGTTCAACCACAACGAGTTCATCGGTTGGAGCTCACACCCGGTTGAAAAACCGTTTGCCGTACTCGACCTACGATCTAGTTTTGATAACCCTCGCGTAACCCAACGCTTTGAACTGTCCGACAGGCTTCTTAGCGGCATGCGCCCCAAAGCCGTACCCCTTCAACTTGAAGGCGAAACGATGCTCGAGCAATTCGCCTGGGGCAACACCTTGGCCGATTATGTCAGTATATATCTAGCCATACTAAACGGCGTCGACCCAGCCCCAGTCGCTCTTATCGAGAAGTTAAAACAAGAACTAGCTAAGTCGTAGTTTGTCAGCTACACGCGCAAGTTCATCGTGGTCGGGCTCGGTATCTTGTCGGTTCGGTTTTTTGGTTTCGGAAACATCGCCAAACGGCTTGAGATGAATGTGGTTATGAGGGACGTCGGTGCCGACGATATCCATGCGTACATACGGCTTGCCCGAAACTTGACGGTAGTGGTCCGCTATTTTTTTAACAGTTGCCATTAACTGGTCGTACTCTTGGTCGTTCAAGTCCCAGACAAATTGGGACGGTGTTTTATGAACCACGAGAGTGTGACCCTCGCAAGACGGATAAATATCAAGGAAAGCGAAGGTGTGCTCGTCCTCGTATATTTTATGGCTTGGAATTTCGCCTTTGATAATCTTAGTAAAAATCGTATCTTGCATAATTTTAGTATACACCCTACATCTGTTATAATTCATTTGATTGACCACGAGGAGAGGTGCAGGAGTGGTTGAACTGGCCGCTCTCGAAAAGCGGTATGGGGCAACTCATCGAGGGTTCGAATCCCTCCCTCTCCGCCAGATTAAAAAATGACCCGAAGTGTGGTCGTTTTTTAATCGTGTGCTATGAACCGCCAGAGGCGGTCGGTATCATGTCGAATACCAATACGCGGCGTAGCTTGGACTCGGTAGCTGCGCCCTCCCAGGGGTGGTTCGAGTAATATGCGGCTTTGGTTCAACTTCAGTCCATTGTCCTTGCCGTTAACGCTTAGAGCTTGGCATATTTTTGCCGGGCCGTCAGTCAGTTGATGGTCTGGACGCTGCCGCCTGGTACGCATGACCTCGAGACCTTCTTCGGGTACAAGAGAACGGATAAGTACCGCTGAACCTTGGCCACTCAAGCCCGTCACGATGTTCATACACCAATGCATACCATAAGTGAAATAGACATAAACGTGGCCGGCCGGACCAAACATAATCTCGTTGCGCGGCGTCTTGCCGCGATAACTGTGGCTGGCGGCGTCGACTTGGCTATAAGCCTCGGTCTCGACAATCGTTCCACCAGTTTTTTGACCGTCATCAAACGTGAATAAGCGCCAGCCTATTAGCCGCTGGGCAACTTCAGGTGATTCATATTCTAAAAAACTAAGGTCAATCACTTAAAAATTTTAACAAAGTTATTTGTGTTCTTAATGCTTCTAAGAAAATACCCCCGCGAGAAGCGAGGGGATTTTCTTGGTACACCCGGCAGGATTTGAACCTACGACCTTCGGCTCCGCAAGCCGACGTTCTATCCAGCTGAACTACGGGTGCATGTCGTAACCCACGCGACTAGCGCGTTTTTGGGTTACGCTCAAAAGGTAAGGTGCTTTTTGGGAATTAAATTGCCCAAGAACAGGGGCTATTGTAGCACGGTTTCAAGAGATAATCTACCTTAAAAATGCAGTTTTTCACTAATGCGGTCGACGAAATCACGTTTCAAATCTTCCATGGGCAATACCGAACCGAACAAGTCAACTATTTTCTCGCCGTACTCCGGCGGAAAGTAAACGTTAAGTCCAGGTGCGAACCTCTTGCGCGGTATAACCATAATAGAATACAGGCCGCCCTCTTTGACTACACCAAACGCCCGGTATTCATGAAAGTTAAAAAACTTATCGTTGACCGACAAACCTTCGTAGCTCAAACGGTAGTTCATGTTACGGGCTGGCCGATGAGCAAAGATAACAATCGTCACCGCCATCACTACTATAAGAATTGCGAAAGTCCAGTCTTGTATCAAGAAGATGGCTACCGCCAATAAGACTACGGCTGCGGTTGCCAGACCGACGTACCAGGCCGTGGTCTTTTCACGCGTAACATACTCCGAAGCCTGCCATTCTATAACCGGCCCCGAAGTTGCCGTAGCGGGCTGTGGGGAAGTGGGCGCTACCTGCGGTTGCTCTTGCATATCACTATTATATAACACTAGCGCAATGGACATATATTCCGAACAGACGATTCCGATGAAGCAAGGCAAGGCGATAGCGGTCGCCTTCGGCTCCCTGTTTTCGCTCACTTCGTTCGCTACACGAACTTCCCGCGCTCGCTCACGCGAGCCTGCGGGAGCCCAAACTCGCCCCGACAAAAAAGATAACCCTTGGGTGGGTTATCTTTTCTTTTTGGCGGAGGAGGGGAGATTCGAACTCCCGCACCAGATCTCTCCAGTCTAACGATTTAGCAAACCGTCCCCTTCAGCCACTTGGGTACTCCTCCGTATCTATACAAGCTACTCGGCTCAGGTAGCTCCTGTGTATTCATAAACTTCAGGGACGGCGCCGTCCATCCATTTACGTTTCACGCAGCAGCCACTTGGGTACTCCTCCACGGGAAAACTGAATTGCTTACAAAATTGTAGCATATCTGGCGGAGAGGGCGAGATTCGAACTCGCGGTGAGTTGCCCCACGCTGGTTTTCAAGACCAGTACCATCAACCACTCGGTCACCTCTCCGTGACAATTGTATATTTTAACAGGGGTTATCATATATTCAAAGCCCTACTCATCTTTAGGCTGGCGAGCTATGACGACGGCGTCGATCCGCTGAACGCCAGCCCTTTTGAGTATTTTGGCGGCAGTCCGGAGAGTTGTACCGGTAGTTACGATGTCGTCGACTAACACGATATGTTCAGGTAAACTCACACCTGATTTTAATTCAAACAGGGAAGGACCGAGCCTTTCACGCTCCGCTCGGTCTAAAAAATGTAAGGTAGCCGTGGTAGCCCGCTCTAAAAATTGGTTGGTGGGCAGGTTCCGGCGTTTGGCTAGCGCCTGAGTAATTAATTTCATATGGTCAAAACCACGCACCCTGATAGTGGAAGACGAGGTTGGTATCGGCATTAGGACTGTCCCCTCGGGGAAGAGCGGCAATATATCGTCTAGCAACTCAGCCAATACCACGGCGCCAGCCCTCTGGCTACTAAACTTATAGCCGTCAAGCAGTCGCTTCAAACCCTCAACTCGCTCACCAACACACCAAGCTTGGTTAAGCGGTAACCGGCGACGGCACATGTTACATATCCCGCGCCACCCGCACGGTGTGTGACAAACCAAACAGCCATCATAAGACTCGTTTACGATGTCGTATTTACAACCATCGCATAAAAGCGCGCCATTTTTGCCGCAAACACTACAGCGGTGGGGTGCGATAAAGTCTAAAAGACGTTCTATCATTGTAGTTTTTACTTATTGCATCCCATATTATTGCAGATATTGGCCACTTTCGGATATAATTAAGGTCATACGTCGATTACCTGAATGAAGTGGAGGAACTATGGCGCGAGGACAAAAGCAAAACGACGACCTGCTCATGGATGATGAGCTAGCCGCAGCATTTCTAACCGATGACGATAGCAGCACAAGCAATGAAGCTGCCGTTGTCGAAACCGAAGAAAGCTGGGAAGAAGAAGAGCCTATGCCAGGTCAGCTGGCAGTTGATGTTTATGAAACGACCGAAAAACTGGTTATTAAAGCCCGCACCGCCGGTGTCAACAAATCAGACCTAGACGTCAGCATATCAGATGGTATCTTGACGATTTCCGGCACGCTCTCAAGCGGTGACGACTCTGATGCTATACAGTGGCACATGCAGGAATGTTACTGGGGCGAATTCAACCGCACCCTCGCTTTGCCCGTCCAGGTTAAAGAGGACGAGGTTGAAGCTGTCTTAAAAGACGGTGTCCTGACGATCAGCTTTACTAAAGTCAAGCAGGAACAAGCCCGCAAGATCGAGATTCTCTAAAAAACCTAAGCTCTGGTTCAGTAGATCTTCAAAATACCCCGCCCTCTAAAGGGCGGGGTATTTCTTTTTTAAAGAATGTCGAGTCGTTTTAACTGATATTGCCAAGTAAGACCGTAACCACAAACTGAACGGCCGCATAAGCCAGCAGGGCTATTACAATACCAATGATGGCATAGAGTATGGTGTTTTTAGCTGCCGTAACCTGAGTCTGGTCGCCGCCCGATACTATGTAGCGGATACCGCCAAATATCAGCATAATAACGGCAATTGCACCGACTAGAAATAGCAAGATATTAGTGACCCTGGTAAATATACTACCCTCTCCCCCGAACAGAGTAGAGGGTTGGCCGGTGCCACGTGCACACTCGGCGCCGGTTTGAATAGACATATTGTTCAAACTACAGTTTGCCGCACTGACCTCAACGGGCAGTATAAGCGGTAGAGCAAGCAGCCCGAAAAAAGCTAGCGCCCAAAGCGTTACTTTACTGTGTCTTCGACCTACTCTTAACAAACTCTGCATAATAACTACATTATGACAATATCACCCCTATAAGTCAAGCCCAAAACACCGCCCTATAAGGGGCGGTGTTCGCTTTCCAAAGAAGTTTTGTGGACTATTGAGGCGTCAGGCCGCTAATGACGAAGTTGACGAGTGCGAAGGCCAGTAGGGCCACAATGATACCGATAATGGCATAGAGTATGGTATTTTTTGCCGCTGTGACAGCGTTTTGGTCTCCACCAGAAACAACATAGCGGATGCCGCCGATAATCAGCATGATAACGGCGATAGCACCAACGATGAAGAGCAAAATGTTAACAACCGTGGTGAAAAGACCGCGCTCACCACCAACGTCAAAGAGGTTAGTGGGGACGTTATCGCCCTGAGCACAGTTGACGCCGCCTGATATATTGACTTGGTTCGGATCGTTCGGGTCGCAGGCAGCCAGAACTGTCGGCGCTGCAACAAAACCTAGACCTAGCACCAGGGCCGGTACCAGCAGCAGGCTTTTGGTAAATTTTTTAATCGCTGATTTCATCGGTTCTCCTTTTTGAGACTGTTATTCGCTACTTATCAGTTATATCAGAAAATATAGCGCATTTAAAGCTAATCTAACATGCTTATGACAAAATTGACGATAGCATAAGCGATGGCGGCAATCAAAAGGCCAACCACGGCGTACATGATAGTGTTACGAGCTGACGTCGCCGCGTTACTGTCACCGCCCGAAGTTACGTAGCGGATACCACCGACAATTATCATGATGACGGCTAGCGCGCCGATAATGAACAGCAGAGCATTGATAATCAACTGTATATAGTCAGTTAGGCTAGGGGCCTGGTTGTCGCCACCGGCCGCTTCCCAGCCTTCGGTTATGGCAGTCCACGGATTTATAGCGGCGCTCGCAGTTTCCGACGGCGCCAGCGCCAGGACACCAACCAGACCAAGCGCAACAACTGGCAGCGAAAGCCCGACTAAAATTCGACTCACTAGACTTCTTTTCATAAAAACATACTCCTTTTTGACTTACTTGATTTATTTTACCTAAATTGCCCGACGACAAAGTTAACTATGACGAACGCCAACCCAGCAACTATCAGTCCGACAACAGCGTACATAATAGTATTGCGAGCGGCCGTCGCTGCATTAGCATCGCCGTTAGAAGTGATATAGCGAAAGCCACCAACTATTATCATGATAACGGCAACGATACCGGAAGCAATAAGCAATATATTGATAACCGTCTGAACTATGTCAAAGATATCGTTTTGAGCAGTGCCTTGTTGGTCGCACAGGGGATTGCTGGCAGTGTTGGGATTTTGGGGGTCACACAACACATCAACCGGAGCGGCTGAGGCGAGCGGAGAGGCAAATAACAGTACCGGTAAAACCGCCAGGCTCGCGATGATTTGTTTGATTTTATTCTTCATATTAACTCCTTAGAATTGTCCTATGACAAAGTTTACTATGAGCAGCGAAAAGGCCACAACGACCAAGCCGATAATGGCATATGTCAAAGTATTCTTAGCGCCAGTAACTTTTTGAGGGTCGCCCGCCGAGCCACTATATTGAATTCCACCAATAATTATAAATATAACCGCCACCACGCCGGCAAACATAAATGCAGCGTTTAGGACATTGGTTACCAGGGTGTCATTAATAGGCACCTGAGGCACACTTGTAGGGGGTGTGGCTGCGATAATAAGTAGGTTATAAATACTGTTCATGGCCCCAATGTTCCGTTTATGACATTTTGTACAGTGCGGATAATTATAACAGCGGTCAGGGTAATAACTAGTCCCACTACAGCGTGCAGTATCATGCCCTTCGCGGCAGTTACACGACTGGCGTCGCCTTGTGAAGTTATGTATCGGAAACCGCCAGTAATAATAAATACCAAAGCTATGTAACCGGCTGTTATGATCAGCCACTGCACTGCATTGAGCGCCAGCACCCAAATGTCATTGAGTTGATCTACTACCGGCTGGTCTGTCGTTGAAGCGGTGTTTGAACTAGTGCAACCTTCCAAGCCGTTATACCAGGCCGGATAAGCCAAGACGTAGTGATTACAGGTTGCAGCAGAGGCCGGTACGCTTAACGTCATAGGTATGATTAATGCCAACAAGAACACTTGGGCAATTTTTTTTATAAACTTATTCACGGCGCAATCTCCCTACCGCCCCCACCCGGCGCCGGTATATTCGGGGTATTGTTAGAAGGAACCGTCGGGGCAGTCGGGGAAGTAGACAACGAGGTATTGAAAACGCCTCCCGGCACGAAGAAATTCAATATGGCATACATAAAAACAAACAACACCAGTCCTATGACAGCGTTAGTAACAATACCGATAGCCTCTTTAGTCTTGTTAGTGTCACCGGCCGACGAAGCATACTTCACCCCACCGTAAGCTATCCCGCCGACTACCGCTATACCCACACCTATAGCTAGAAAATCAATCACCATCAGTATTAGCACAGTTATTGAGTTGGAGTCGGCCGCACAATACCGGCTTATATAGGAGCTAAAGTCGATTGAAGTTTTTATTTCGGTAGTGCCGCATTTAAAGTCGTATTCGGCAGCGTTGGCTGTTTCGGCGGGCGCTAAAGCCACTGCCATAATGCCCGCGACCAAAATTGAAAGTATCAGGAAATATTTTTTCATTTTTTATAAGCTTTCTTGAGATTAAGTATAACACCGGGGTAGACAAATGCAATATAAGTAAGCGTATATGCTTGCGTTTTTGTGAAGTTTAGTGTATAATGAAACCATACGTTAAGTGATTGCGATTATTAGCACCGAAAGGAACAGCTAGCATGACAACCGAAACTCATACAGGTAACGAAACAAAAAAGACAGATGAACCTAAAGTCGACCAATCAACCGAAAGAGGAGACCAGTTTAATATACCAACACCCCCACGTTCTGAAGAGGGCAAGGTAAAGACAGGTCCTGAGGCTTGGTATCAAAAGCGAGCAATTAAAATTGGTGGTGCCGTAGCTGGGGTACTAGCCGCCCTTGCGGCCGGTATAGGTATTGGCACCAACAGTAGTAATAATGCCGAACCAAAGCCCACACCTACGGCTACTGCGCCTGCTAACCCCAGCCCCTCTCCAGCCGCCACCACCCCAGAGGCATCGCCCTCAGCAAGTCCTTCTGAGACGGCTCAGTCGTCTTCAGACGTGGTAGAGTTCCAACTGCCCAATGGCAATACATACAAGATGCCGACAGCTATGGAGTTAGCCGCCATGTCGCCAGAAGAAAAACTAGAAGCCGTACGTCTACCCGAAGGACTTATGGAAGATAGGGAAGCGCTTTACATAACCCACCACAAAATGAAAGAGGTGATATATAACTCAGTAGCTAGTGATGAGGTTTATAGGGAATATCTAAAAACCGGTGGTGTAGACTACCCCACCCACATCATGGATACTATAGTTCCGCTCCTTGAGCAACTTAGCGGCGAGCTCGACGAGTCCGCCCTTCAAGGTGCTAAAAACACAGCTTTCACTATTGCCAATGTTTTAGGTTCACGCGTCGACGATGGATTTACCGACCTATTTAGTCCTTATTATCTGTCAGTTGGCGTACTTTCAGTAGAAAAAGACTCGCCGTCACGCGACATAACCGGCACCATATCGGTCAAGAGTAGTTTTGACCAAGCCGAATCGGACGCCTTGGAGGACATCACCGGATACCGCATCGCCCCTCAAGACGAAAGACCGTTTACCGCTCGGCTAACCAAGATTCGTTACAACCAGGAACTAGAAACCGTTCAGGCGGTGTCTATCCAGTTGAAAGATTAGTAAATACTGTTTTGAATTAAGCGGTCTATAACCGTAGCCAAATATACCATTTTGTTGT
>JAEYUN010000010.1 GCA_023432475.1 Candidatus Parcubacteria bacterium
TTCGGCCTTTTTCGTTCACTCGCGAAAAAATGTAAACACTTTTTCGCTTCATTCACTGCACCGAACCGCGACCTTGTTTTGCTTCGCAAAACGATCGCTGGCTAAAATCGGCATCGGTAGCCACGAAGAAAGCCCATCTTACGATGGGCTCCTTTCGTGGCTCCGGCGGCTGGATTCGAACCAGCGACCAATTGATTAACAGTCAACTGCGCTACCGCTGCGCTACGCCGGAATACATCGAGTATTTTACCCTGTTTTATGACCTCTGTAAACCCTATGCTTTAGGCAGACGGGATTTATAGGCTTCGACCGCCTCATCTAGCCCTAGAACGTGCAGTGCGCCCACTAAGACAAACAGATCATCGCGCTTTTTATCGGTCGGGGCTGCGCTATATTCTTGGAACTTGGCCTCAATCCGGTCAATCAGCCATTTGCTCTCGACTTTAGTGACGCGTTCGGTCGCTCTTGGCACCACAACATGATCAATGACTTCCAGCGAACGGGCAGAGCGGTCGCGTTTTAGTAAATGGCCCTTGGCAATCAAGTTATTGATATGCACAGCCACAGTCGAAACCGACTTATAATCCAGCGCCCGCATAATCTCACGGTAACTGGGTCCGTAACCATGCCCAGCTATAAAACTATCGATGAAGCCGAGTAGTTCTCTTTGCTTTTTGCTTGGCCGCGAGGCGTTGGCTGTGGGCACGGCTTTTCTCCTTTGATTTTTTAGTCTCTAGCGTAATTGCTTGGTGTCTAGCAATTTCACCGGAGCGGAATACCCAAAACTTGAGCCCTAGGTATGACCAAACCGTAAAGAAGGCGCCGGCGACAAACTGACCGATATAGGGCGAAACCTGAAAGTACCTCTCAAGACCCGTTACTATACCGAGGTTTAAGAAGAAATTAAGCCCCATGAAGACTGCAAAACGCCCAATTTCCCCGGTCGTCTTACGCTGACCAGTCGAGGTATTGAAAACCCAGTTCTTGTCGACTATAAAAAACACCACATGGGCGCCGAGACTACCGATCGACATGGCAAGCAGACTATTCCAGCCGAGTAGCTCGTGACCGATAGCATAGCCAAGATACGTTCCCCAAAATAAAATATTACCTGCTAGTTGCAGCTTAATAAACTGAATAATATTTCTTAAAACTTTCCTTTTTGTTCTTTGCATCATTTTTCTAAAAACAAGTGTAACTGTTTTAGGTCTTTTTGGCCATGGCTAGCGGTTTCTTCTTGTGGCGCCATCGGGGGCGAAGTGTTAAAATAGCTCCTATGAACAATCTTAAGGTCGCGGTTGTGGTCTTAAATTACAAAGGCTGGTCGGCCGACGCGACACGAATTGGTCGGATAGGTTCGTGCCTCTGCTCGGACACCCAAGTAAACTTAAACTCAAGCGTCCAAGTGCAACAGATATGAAAAGAAACCCTAGCTTTATCCTACGTGTCTGTCTACTATTCGGCGACCTACTGGCTATAGTCGGTTCTTTTGGTTTGGCCTATCTTTATCGAACCCAGTTTGACCCAAGGCCATACCTCTTGGGCTCGGATACTTCGGAGTTCATTATTACTATCGCCTCTTTGCTGCCTATTTGGGTCATTCTATTGTTTGTTAGCGGTGTTTACGATAAAGCAATTTACCCCTATCGTCCAAAAGTCTACTGGCGTCTGTTAGTCGCTTCGGCTATCGGTACTATGAGCATCATAGCTTTTTCTTTCTTTGCCGAAACCCAGATCTTCCCAGCCCGCTTAATCGCGGTTTACTCGTTCGCTCTATGTTTTATCTTTTTCGTATTCGAACGAGAATTTATCCACTTCATACATCGCTTTATTTTGCGTCGCGGCATTGGCGTGCTTGACGCCGTCGTGGTCGGCAACAACCCAAATACCGGCCTTATAACCGAGTATTTCCGCGGTAACCCTGAGTCTGGCTACCGGGTAGTCGCAGTTGTCGCAAATGACAGTTTTGTGCCGAGCTTTGCTAAGCCTCTTAAGTACCCGTCGCTCAAAGCAGCCCTAAAAGCCCAGCCAGCCGACGTCGTTATCCAGACTGACGAAGTCCGAACCGATAAAGTTTACTTTGACACAGTCGATCATCACCTGTCATATATGTTCATACCAAACCAAGAAATTTTACTGTCTCACATGGGCGAAATGCACATCATGGGCGCCCAGCCAGTAGTCTCGGTCAGAACCACTCCGCTAATGGGTTGGTCGCAGGTTACTAAACGGCTCAGTGACATTATCATAGGGTCTGTCTTGTTAGTACTCGCCCTGCCGCTAATGTTAGTTATCGCTGTTATTGTTAAGCTGAGTGAGCCTCGAGCAAAAATAATCTATAAGACCAACCGCCTGTCGCGGTTCGGTAAAACCGTCAAAGTCCTTAAATTCCGCACTTTAAAAAACGTCTACAATAACATGACCCCTGAAGAGGCGTTTGCCAAAATGGGTAAACCGGAACTGGCCAAACTATACCGGGAGAGCGGCGATCAGCTAGAAGACGACCCACGTATAGGCCGTATTGGCCGCTTCTTGCGCACCACATCACTCGACGAGCTGCCGCAGCTGTTCAACGTCGTAAAAGGAGACATAAGTCTGGTCGGGCCAAGGGCTCTGGTACCAGAAGAGCTCGGGCAGTATTACAACAAAAATCTTATTTTGTCCGTCAAGTCTGGTTTGACCGGACTAGCCCAAGTATCAGGAAGACGCAATATCAGCTTCGAGGAGCGCCGCTCACTCGATACTTATTACATTCAAAATTGGTCCCTTGCCCTAGATATCCAGATAATTCTAAAAACTATTCTCTCAGTGCTTTTGCGCCGCGGCGCTCGTTAGCCAACGCGGCTCCTGCAAACAACCCGATAAACACCAAGTATATATGTAGTGCGTTGGGGTAGCCGCTGAAAAAGATCCACTGAAACATATAGGCCAATATTAGAGCCCATAGCCAAGCTGTTCGCCGGGTTGCGTAAAATATACCGGCAATCATAGCCGCGAATAAAACCGTCCCCAACAAGCCGTATTCCAGCAGAAGCTCGGCGTACTCGTTTTGGACTATTTCCCGGCTACCAACTAAACTTGGAAATTTTTCATGCATCGCAACTCCGGCACTGCCAATACCTGAACCAAAGAGCACCCTGAACGGACTGCTAGCCCATGTATCTAACGCCAGGCGCGATAAACTGAGACGAGTGTTGGTTGACTCAGGCACATAACCATCGAAGGCTGGCAGATCATCTTCATCCTCAGTGCCACTCGGAAGTTGCGGAGCATCGACAGCTATATCGACCAGACCGAGCGTAAGTTGGTTAACGACTGCCGAAACCGCGCCCGTAAAAGTCGTGTCAAAACGCGGGTTCAAAACCGCCGCCGAACCCTGAATCAATAAACTTGTCAGAAAAGCTAAAACCAGCAAAACAATGCACTGTCCAATATTCTTCAACTTAGGACGTTGCGTGGCAAAAAGCACTATAGCTCCGAGCACAAAAGCAAAGATAGCGCCGCGACTCAGTGTCAGAAACAACCCGATACCAACGATTAAAAAGCTAGCTATGGTTAGTTTGTCATAGCCAACCTTCAGCAACTTATTTAAAAGTATCAGTAGAGGCGCCAG
>JAEYUN010000006.1 GCA_023432475.1 Candidatus Parcubacteria bacterium
GGCAAAAATTCGAGCACGCCTTCTTGCTGGACGGCAGCACGTAGGTCGCGCAGTGTGGTGCGTACCGGTGCGAGGTCAAGCACTGACACGGCGTTGCCCTCTATACACAGCCTGATGAGCGATGAACAACCATTCAAATTTATGTCTGTGACATTTGATTCGAAACATTCGATGTATTCCAGCGCTGAACAGCCAGTGAAATCCAGACTCCCTGCCATCGATCCATTTGCCGCCAGAAACCGTTTGAGGCCGGTGAGATATTTAAGCCCAGTGATTGCGCTCACCGGTTGGGCTACGCGGTCATACGCAGCACCGATATTGTACCGTCCGGCATCGTCGTTGTGGTTGAATCCGAAGTTTAGGGTTGTCAAATCTGCCCGCTCACTAATCGACATAGTCACGGCGTGCGAACCACCGGTTGCCCATGTGATGGAAGGCACGAGGTTAGTACCCGCAACAGTTGCACCGTCAGATTGCCATTCCACCACAGCTGTTGAACCAGCGGCAAGTTCGATTTGAGGGCTAAAACTCGTACCGGTCACCATCATAGTCACGGTCGCACTGGAGCCCGGCCATATTTCAGTCTCACCGGACATAACGCGGAGCACCTGTGTCGCCCCGGCCCGAATACCTATTACGCCGGGGATTGACTCTGCCGGCGGGTCTGGTTCGGATGCATCGGTATAATCCACAACTATCGCCAAATAATCGGCTTGGACTGTTGGTCCATCTGCATCGGCATAGGCACGAAGGTAAGCTGTAGTGAGTGCATTTACCGCCGACGGCGTCCAGGCCGTCAAGGTTGCCGGATCGGTCGCAAACGGAAAATCCATGTACACCCAATCCGTACTCGATAAGTTCTGTGTAGCAGCCATATACGTCGCAGTAAAGCCGCATCGAACAATCCGTACGCCAGCAGTAGCCAAACGCACTTTTGCTCTCACGACTACATTATTTATCGTAGCCTCGGCGGGAATAGTAAAACTAGAAGCGAGCGCTAAAATACCCGAGGCGGTGTTGCTGGTGGGGCTTGATTCTACGTACGTGCCGTCGTCCGTGGCCAATAAAGCGGCACCCGTCGCACCCGTAGGTGTCCAGAACTGTAAAACCGCAGTTGGACTAATCGCACGAACCTGAACGGCCATATAACTAGCCAGCGTCCTTGATGAAATAAATCACATTACTATCGTACGTACCGAGTGCATCGTATTCGGCCTGCGTACCCTGCCATAGGCCGGTTAATGTACTAGAGGTCACCATGCCACTGTGTGTATGGTTGCCTGCAGCCGCCGTACTCACCGTGGTGCCAATTGCCAGGTTAGAAGTACCGGCACCGATAGCCGCTCGGGCCGCTGCGGCATCAGCTCCAGCCGCAATCACTGCGGGTTTGTCAGTAATACCCGCCCAAGACGTAGTACCAGCAGCTCCAGTTGCGCCGGTTTGGCCAGTTGCGCCGGTCGCTCCAGTAGCGCCAGCGGTTCCTGCCGTCCCTGGGGTACCGCTTGCACCAGTGGCGCCAGTCACACCCGCAGTACCATTGGTACCAGTTGGGCCGGTCGGTCCTGTTGCACCGGCTGGACCCCGCACCTCTCCTACATCAGTCCATGAAGAACCTGACCATACATGCAGATGTCCATCGTCCTCAGTAATATATCCTTCGCCGGCATCACCAAGAGTCAGAGTAGGTAGCGCAGTTGCATTTGCTACCGAACCGGCAATGGTCACTGAAGTTCCATCAGCACCAGCTGGGCCTTGCGGGCCGGTCGGACCGCTAGGCCCTGGGCTACCGCTAGCACCAGTAGCGCCAGCAGAACCAGCCACACCGCTAGCACCAGTAGCGCCAGCAGAACCAGCTGGCCCTTGCGGACCGGTTGGGCCGGTAGCTCCTTGCTGGCCAGCCACGACATTTATTTTGTCGACTACGGCTGAATCGAGCTGTGTTTCCGTAATGACATTATCACGCAAACTGCCGTCCGGATTATGAACCTGAGAAAGATATTCGTTGAGGATATCACCCCACGTGCCTTGGTCGGAGCCAGGTTGCGGTAATCGTGCCATTATTTTATTACCCCTGTGTCACCATAACCTAAGTCAGTTATCGCAACTATTTCTGGCGCTAAAATCATTTTCTACCTCTACCCTCTCTTAACCGTACGTCAATTGGTTTGCTTTAATCATAGAGTTTATGTTTTAGAGTGTCAATAAAATTGTACGCTATACTAATTGTCGATGACCCAACCTAATATAATTTTGATTACTCATAATATTCGCTCGACTCATAACATTGGTTCACTTTTCCGCACGGCCGAAGGATGCGGTGTAGAAAAAATCATTATCAGTGGCTACAGTCCATACCCTACTCAACCTAACGACAAACGACTACCTCATATTAGCAACAAGCTAACTCAACAAATTCATAAAACCGCTTTAGGGGCCGAGACAATAGTACCGTTCGAATACTGCCCAAACCCACCCCTGCAGAAACTAAGAACTGAAGGTTATCGAATTGTCGCTCTAGAACAGGCTAGTAATTCGATAAATCTATATGACTTCAAGCCCGCCAACAAACTGGCTCTTTTGGTAGGCGAAGAAGTTTATGGTGTTGAACCTAATCTACTAGCACTAAGTGACGACATAATTGAAATTCCTATGCGTGGACAAAAAGAATCATTTAACGTAAGTGTGGCTACCGGTATGGCACTCTACGAAATGTGCCTCAGACGCTAATTTACTTAACGACAACACAGTCTTCACCGTAGAGCGCCGCCACCAACGAGCGCAACTCGTCTGTGGGATCAATTTTAAAAGGTAGGCGCAGAGCAGATTTTTTGTCGTCACCCAGCACCAATATAATCTCATTATCTCCAGGTGATTGATTAAGGTAAGTCTTAAGTTGTTTTAGGGAATCGTGATCGTCGGGTTGCTTGACGTGAACAAACATCTTCCTAGGTCGATCATCAACCGGTATGTAACTTATATTGGACGGTTCGATCACAGCTGTGCCAGCGGACGCACTTTTAGGCTTGGATAGTTTCGGTGTTTTCATTTTTTTACCTGATTTTTGGTAGTTGTCTAATTCGTCATTCGTTACGAAAACAATTTCATCAGCAATAATCTTTGCTTCACCCAATGTATTGCCGTCTCGATCTGTGCTCGAAATTTTACCAGTCGCCTTGAGAACAACATCTTGTATCAGTTGTTCGCCTACAGACTCATAGAGTTTAGGAAAAACAATAACTTCGCCTTCGCCAGTTTTGTCTTCAACTCTCAAAAATGCCATTTTGCTACCATTTTTAGTTGTGATAGCCCGAATCGAGCTAAGTACTCCGCCGACCGTCACAGTCCTACGATCATGACCCACCTCAAGACTAGTCAACGACACTGTTTGTTCGGCAAAGTAATCGTCGTATTTATCTAGTGGGTGGGCGCTGAGGTAAAGACCCAGCAGCTCACGTTCCCATTGCAGCTGTTCTCTTTCATGATATTGCTCAGGTGCTGTTTCAATTTTGATATCTGGTACACTAACCGCTTCTTGTAAACCGCCGAACAGGTCTGCTTGGTTTGTATCGGCATCTTTTTGGATGCGCGACGCGTAGGCTACAATTGTATCGAGGTTAAATAGCAGATCAGATCGCGAAGCGAACTGGTCGAACGCACCAGCTTTAATGAGTGATTCCCAAGCTTTGCGGTTGAATCGATTAGTCGACACGCGTCGCGCAAAATCGCTAACGCTTTTAAATACACCGTCCGCTTGCCTTGTGCGTAATATCTCCTCAACAGCAGAGGAGCCGACACCCTTAACAGCTGCCATGCCAAAACGGATAGTGTTCTCGTTAGGCACGACCGCGAACTCTACGAAAGACTGATTAACGTCGGGTGGCAACACCGTCAGGCCGGCATGCTTACATTCAGCAATCTCAATCGCCAACCGGTCGACATCGTCAGCGTCGCTGGTCATCAACGCCGCCATGAAAGCGTCTGGGTAATGCGCTTTAAGATAAGCTGTCCAATAAGCAATCAGCCCGTAGCAAGCGGCGTGTGATTTGTTAAAACAATAAGCAGCAAAATCTTCAAGCTGTTTCCAAAATTTTTCCATGTCGGCTCTGTCAGCACCCGAAACCTCAATTGCACCCTCGATAAAGCGAGTTCTCATTTTGGCCATCACCTCTGGAATCTTTTTACCAATTCCCTTGCGCAAGGTGTCGGCTTCGCCGCCCGTAAAGCCACACATTTCTTTAGATATCTGCATGACCTGCTCCTGATAAACCAACACACCATAAGTGTTTGATAGAGCGTTTTCCATCTTCGGATGAAAATAACTAATTTCTCGCTCGCCATGCTTGCGCTTGATGAAATCGTCAATAAACTGCATCGGGCCAGGACGATAAAGTGCCACCATGGCAACGATATCGTCAAACACGGTCGGTTTGAGCTCTTTCAAATAACGTTTCATACCAGCCGACTCGAGCTGGAAAACACCAGTAGTGTCACCGCGTTGGAATAGATCGTAAGTCGGCTTATCATCAAGCGGTATTTCACCCAACTCAATATCGTTGCCGTACACCTTTTTAATGATTCGAAGGGCATTTTTAATGATAGATAAGTTAGATAGTCCCAGAAAATCCATTTTAAGCAGCCCTAGATCTTCAATCGGACCCATCGGGAATTGCGTCGCCACCACTCCCTTTTGGGCCATCTCAAGTGGGGTGAACTTAACAATGTCATCGGGCGCGATCACGACACCAGCAGCATGGACGCCATGCGAACGAATAGTACCCTCTAGACGAACCGCAAAATCAATAACTTTTTTAGCGTTTGGATTAGTATCATATTCCTTCTTCAGATCGGGGTCTTTTTCAACACTAACCTTCAGGGGGATGTGCCGACCTTGAACGGGTGGTGGAATTAATTTCGCCAAACGATCAGCCTCACCGTAAGGAACTTCCAACACTCTTGCAACATCACGTACTGCGGCGCGTGCCGCCATCTTACCAAAAGTTGCAATATTAGCCACCCGCTCCGAACCGTATTTCTCAACGCAATACTTAATCACTTCGTCGCGCCTAGTGTCTTGGATGTCAATGTCGATATCGGGCATTGATATGCGATCGGGGTTTAAGAAACGTTCAAAGAGCAGGTCATAGTGCAACGGATCAAGCTCGGTGATACGCAATGCATAAGCAATGATTGAACCGGCCGCCGAACCGCGTCCTGGCCCAAACACAATGCCGTGGTCTTTCCCCCAGTTGATAAAATCCTGGACAATCAAAAAATAGCCGTTGAAGCCCATATTATCAATGATGCCCAGTTCATAGTCTACTCTTTCGGTTATCTCTTTGCTCAACATGTTCCTGGCGACTTTTTCCTCAATATTCACCGCTTTGTCGCGTGAAACTTCGCTATAGCGGTTAACCAGCCCGCTCCAGACTAGTTGGTGGAGATAGCTTTTCTCGGTCATACCCTTAGGCACTGGGAAACGTGGAATCAATATCTTGCCAAACTCCAGCTCAACATTGCATCGGTCGGCTATGACTTTGGTGTTCTTGATAACTTCAGGATGCTTATCACCCCAGCGCGCTATCACATCTTTCGGATCGCTTACATGCAAGTGAAAATCTGTCAACGACATCCGGTCTTGGTCGGACATAAATGAGCCCGTACCGACACAAAGCAATATCTCATGAGCTTCTTGATCATTCGGCTGGACGTAATGTGCGTCGCTAGTCACCACACACGGTATATTCAGTTCGTCAGCCAACTTCAAAATCTGTTTATTATTTTTTTTCTGTAGCTCGTTCTCGTCGTGATCCTGAATCTCAAGATAATACCTGTCACCAAAGACGTCTTTATACCACTGGGCTACCGACTTAGCACCATTATAATCATCATTCTGTAGGCGTTCGCCAACTTCACCCCCCAGACACGCGCTGAGAGCAATTAAACCTTCGTTATATTGCATTAGTAAATCATGGTCAATCCGAGGCTTGTAATACATGCCTTCCAGGTTAGCTATCGTGCTGAGTTTCATGAGATTCTGATAGCCAATGTTATTCATGGCAAGCAATATCAAATGATAGCGAGCTTTATCACGCGCTGGATCACGGTCGCTAATGCTGCGAGCAGCTACATAGGTCTCAATACCTATAATCGGTTTGACACCCTCAGCTTTGCACGCTTTATAAAACTCAATTGCACCAGATAGCGTACCGTGGTCAGTAATCGCCACGGCTTGCATGCCGGTTGCTTTGACCCGGTCAACAAGCTCGTCGACCTTAGTCATACCATCTAAAAGACTATGATGCGTGTGATTGTGCAGATGCACATAATCAGACGCTAACAAAGCCGAAGACTTGTTTTTACCCTCACTCATCTTTACTAATTATACCACTGCTATCTGGTAGAGGGCACAGTCTCAATAATCCTATCGACACCGTCACCTATAACCGGCAGGTCGATAAACCATGACAGAATATAGACCACCAAGGCGAGAACAACCGTCCCACCCAAAGCGCTGCCCAGGCCAAAGAATAACCCGCGAACAAAGTTGAGTTTGTATATGCGCGCTTTATTTTTATAAAAGTCTTCAAATAAGGGTTGAACTGCTTCGTCTTGCAAACGCGCCTCACGACGCTTACACCTCTGGGCTCGCCACGACTGAAATCTTTCCCTTAAGGTCTTCCGGCCCACCGTTTAACTACTTGTCCGTGTCTTTATTAAAGCCTTCTTTGGCGCCTTTAACGGCATTCTCAGCTTTTTTGCGCAGCGTGTCGGCTTTGTCTTCAACGTCTTTCTTGACGCCTTCTGCTTGCCGCTTGACTTTCTTAGCGGTCTTCTCAGTCTCCGATTTGATGTTATTTACCTTTTTTTTCAAATCTTCACGCGTTTCCTTGCCGCTCTTCGGCGCTGTTAAAAACGCCGCTACCGCACCGATTGCCGCACCGATAACTGCCCCTAAAGCAAATTTACCTTTTGACATCTTTTTTAGTCCTCCTTATTTTTCGCTTTATACTTCTTAATCTGGTCGGATATTAACTGAGCGATGAAAGCCGGCGAGACCAATTTGGCAGCCGTAGAGACTATTTCACTAACATTCTCGACAGCGGTTTTAGTTGTTGTAGTAATCCGTTTAATTTGACTGGTAACCCGCAACAACTGTACCGTCAAAATAGTCGCAAGCACTAGAAAGACGGCGAGGAAGATTGAGAGAATTATAACTAGTATTTCCATTGCGTCCATATATTTGATTCCTTTTTATATTCTTACATACTAATAATAGCACTTTATCAAAGATTATCGTTGATAAACTGCCTGACATCGTCAGCGTATTTTTCGTGATCCAGTACGTATTTAACATGAGCCAGGAAATAATTCTTGGGGTCACCGGTTGTCATCCATTGTCCGCGCGTCTTCTCTACATAAACATTGCCCGACTCAGCCATTTTAGTAATAGCATCGACGGTCCAAAGTTCGTTATCTAGTCCGGTATCACTAGGTTTAAGATAATCGAAAACTTCCGGGGTGAGCAAATAACGACCATAAGAAGCTAGGGTGGAGGGCGTTGATTCGATCGAGGGTTTTTCGACTATACCATCTAATTTATCGCCATCTTTAAGCTTAATAATGCCGTATTTATTGACCACTGAACGATCGACTTCTTGCGCCATAATAACAGCCTTGGCATCCGGGTGCTGCTCAAATGACTCTATCATCGTCCGCGCATCGGACGAGCCAAAAACTACATCGTCACTGTAGAGCGCCAAAAATGCCTCGTCGTTCCTAATATAATTTCGGGCACTAACAATCGGTGCACCATTACCGTAAGGAAGTGTTTGATCTTGTTCGATAATAATAATTTTTGGATAATCCAAAACGTGTTGCACTAACTCGTAACGATCTTCTTTACCCTGAGCCGCCAATTGTTTTCGAATCCGGTTAACGCTGTTATTAAAGTAATCTTCATAAATCGGCTTACCTTCGGGTGTTGCAACGATGATTATCTCATTTATGCCAGCCACAACGCACTCTTCGATCACTAATTGAATGATAGGTCTATTGCCCAGCGGCAACATGGCTTTTGGTATAGTTTTGGTAATCGGTAAGTAACGGCTAGCAAAACCCGCGTCGGTGATGATAGCTTTAGTTGGTCTGTTAAATGTTGGTGGCATATATCTCCTCCTACAGTTTATTACGAATTAATTTTTGAGCTAAAGCCGGGTTGGCTTTGCCACTTGTTTTCTTCATGATCTGCCCGACCAAAAAGCCGATAGCACGCTCGTTGCCTCCACGAATATCGTCGAGTACAGCAGCGTTTGCTGGATCGGCTAAGACCTCTTCAACAATAGCTGCGATGTCGTCTTCATCGCTATTTTGGAGTAAGTTTTTGCGCTCGGCTATATCGTGCGGCTTGGCACTAGTTCTAAGCATATCGTTGAAAACCTCTTTCGCGGCGGTCGAGCTAAGTTCGTCTTTTTCTACCATAAGACTCAGTTCTGCAAAATATTCGTCGGGTATTGGCCTACTGTTGGTCGAAACCTTTGCATCTTCATCCAACCGTTCGACCACGGCTGAAGTAAACCAAAGCGCAACACGTCTAGCCGCCGCATTGTCGCCCGAATGGTGCAGGCGCATTACCAAATCACTTGAGGTACGGGAAGCCAGTAAGGCTGTTTGAACCGAGATGTCGAGCTCAAGTTCTTCAAAAACAACTCGGTATTCAGCTGGTAGTTTCGGCATGGATAAACGAATCGTCTCGACAAATTCATCACTGAGATAAATCGGCGGCAGATCGGCGTCCGGGAAGTAGCGATAATCATGCGCGTTTTCTTTGGAGCGTTGCGAAAAAGTCGCTTGGCGAGCTTCATTCCAGCCCCTGGTCTCTTGAGCTATTCGCTCGCCCTTTTCAAGTAACTCAATTTGACGGTTAATCTCAAACTCGACAGCACGCTCGACTGCTTTGAACGAATTTAAATTCTTGGTTTCGGTACGCGTACCCAACGATCCACTCTCTTGAGAGACAGACACATTAACGTCAAAACGCATATTGCCATGATATAAATCTCCACGAGTCACTCCGGCATAAGTCATGAGCAAGTAAAGTTCCTGAGCATAGGCTTTAGCATCTTCTGGAGAATGCATATCAGGTTCACTAACAATCTCTATTAGAGGGGTGCCGGCCCGGTTAAGGTCTACCAATGTGAAATCAGCCCCGGCCGGATGAGTTAGTTTACCGGCATCCTCTTCGATGTGAGCATGATGGATCCGAACCGATTTTTCTTGCCCATTTTCTAGACGAATCGTAACAGCACCTGAGCCGATAGTTGGCGCCGCTAACTGCGATATTTGGTACCCTTTTGGCAGATCGGGATAAAAATAATGTTTACGCTCAAAGTAACTATGCTCGGCTATGTCGCATCCCAGAGCCAACCCGGCCTTGACGGCCAGTTCGACAGCTCTCCGGTTCAGAACCGGAAGAGTACCGGGTAGTCCAAAACATATGGGACTAACTAAAGTGTTCGGCGCAACATCCCGGGCGTCATTGCCGGCACCGCTAAACAGCTTAGTCTTCGTGTCTAGTTGAACATGACACTCAATACCGATTGAGGGTAGGTATTTTTGCCTGATTTCCGTAGAAATCATAAGGCCCCCATGTCTTTTAGGGCTTGTCGAAATGCTATCATTACCCGTTTAGTTAACTTAAGATTTAGTTTGACATCGGTTTCGTGAGCTATTTTATTACGCAGTTTATGGGCAGCCCAAACCGCGTCGCAGTTGGTCAGCTGACGACTAGCCGCTCCCAAACGCTCGCCCATAGTATCACCCTTAAAAGCTTTTTCCTTAAGAGCGCGGTCGAGTAGTTTGTCAGCATTTAGAATCGCCATAGATTGAGAAGCAGGGTCTTCGCCTAGCGAGTGCTCGATTTTTAACCAGTCCGCTTGGTACTTTTCCTTGTTAAGTCCTTTTGGCAAACGTCGCGTCAAAGTAATAATTATAATTAGCCCAATCGCGACGACCAATACACCTCCTAGGAACAACACTACCAAGCTCTCGTTCACTCTAACTCCTCCCATATTTTAGCAATCGATAATACCCTGTCATCTCGCCGCATCGGCGCAATGAACTGAACCCCAACCGGCAAGCCTGTCTCGGTTTCTTCACCCGGCATACTGACGGCCGGCAGACCGGCTAAGCTAGATGGTACAGTCATCATGTCGGCCATGTACATTTTCAGTGGGTCCGAGGTGTTTGCGCCTAATTCAAAAGCGGCAGTTGGAGCCGTCGGGCTCATCAATACATCGTATTTTTCGAAAGCGGTTTTAAACTCGTTTATTAGGACGGTGCGGACGGTTTGAGCTTTGCGATAATAAGCATCATAATACCCGCTCGACAAAACATAATTACCTATCAGGATACGTCGCTTATTCTCATCCATAAAGCCAGCACTACGACTAGCGGCATAGACGTCATTTAAGGTTGGAGCGTCTTTACTAGTACCGTATCTCAGCCCATCATACCGAGCCAGGTTTGACGTCAACTCCGCTGGCACTACGATATAATAAACCGCTAAAGCATATTTGGTAGTTGGTAAAGATACCTCTTCGACCGTATGTCCAGCTTCCATAAGTTTTTGTCTGGCAGCTTCAATTGTATCTACTACGGCATCATCTACACCTTCACCAAGCGATTCACGGATCAAACCTATACGCAGCTTGGCGCGATTAATATCAAGTGGCTCTATATCGATAGTGGTGCTATCGCGCTCATCGACACCGCGCATAACATCTAGCACTAGACGAGCGTCCTCGATACATGTCGTGATAGGGCCAACTATATCGGTACTGCTGGCCATAGCTACTACGCCGTAGCGACTAACCGAACCATAGGTAGGCTTATAGCCAACGACACCGTTATAACTGGCAGGTTGGCGAATCGAACCACCAGTGTCACTACCGAGCGCAAAAGGTACTATCCCACTAGCCACCGCCACAGCTGAGCCCCCCGAGCTACCACCCGCGACACGTCCATCGTCTTTGATATTTTTAGTCGGGCCGAAATATGAATTTTCAGTACTGCCGCCATGAGCAAACGCATCAAGGTTGGTTTTTCCAATACAAATAGCGCCTTCGGCTTCAAGCTTCTCTATAACGGTTGCTTGATATGGGGCTTCGAAATTTTCCAGCATATGTGAGCTGGCAGTCGTTTTACTGTTAAAAGTCAGTATGTTGTCTTTTGCTAGAAATGGCACGCCGCACAGTCGTCCGATATTTTCACCAGCCGCCAACCTGCCATCTAATTCATCTGCGCGCTCAAGCGCTCGCTTTTCGATGACTTCAAGAACGGCATGTTTTTTGTCGGTTTTGGCGCGAGCAATCGCCGCCTCCACAATGTCACGAACGGACCTGCCATTTTGGTATGCGGCTTCAATGTCGGCAATGGTCACGTCAGAACCCTCTTAACCTTTATTTGACCTTCTTGGCTATCTGGCGTATTTTTGAGTAAATCTTCGCGGTTTAGCCCATAATCGATAACTTCGTCCTCGCGCATCACGTTTTCCAAACCAGTCACCTGGTAGGTCGGCTCAACACCGCCGGTATCGACTTCGTTCAGCTGTTCGACAAAGCCAAGTATCTCGTTGAGTTGAGACAATAAAGCGCTCGCCTCATCATCACTTACTGTTATGGCGGATAGGTCTGCCAATCGCTTGACATCATTAATAGAAATTGAACTCATCTGTATTCCAGTATAGCAAATCGACCGCTAGAGTTAATAGATGGTGGTTTCTTCAGTCATTTCGCCGCCTTGATTGTCTATTTTAGTCGGCATATCTGTAGCATAGTACGGTTCGAGTTTATAACAATGGTTGCCTTCAGGGTGGATACCATAATCGACGTATGAAGTGTACTCGTCGGACTTATAACCCTTGTAGGCCTGTGAGGTTGTGTCGTTGGTAAAAGTAGCGCATATCTGATAGCGCGCCCTCGAGACTTTGGTATAAGTATAGTCATCCAATCGATCTTTGATTTCACCTGACAATCCATTCAATTGGCTCAAACTGTCTGGCAGCTCACCGTCGTGGTCATTGGCATACAGACTGACTTCCCCTTCGATTGACGATAAATCAGCAACTGTTCGATTATCAGCCGTACGGCTTCTAACATATATTACCGACACTACCAGCAGAGTAATCATGATAGCTAAACTAATGACCGCCAAGGTACTGCTAAACAGTTTGCGGCTCGGTTTTTGCGAACGGTTATATGCCATCACTATGCCGGCATTAAGTATAGCGGCTAACAAGCCTGGCAAAACTATGCGAACCACCGTATCACCCGCCGATGCATCGACATCGACTAACAACCTAAAAGCGGCGTAAACTGACACGAATAACGTGCCAACGATTAACAGTATGAAATGAAAGCGGTACAAACCAACGATCAGTTTATGGAGTAGAACATCTTCGCGTTCAGGATGGGTCAGTACTTCCCCTCGGGTTCTAAGGTAGAAGAAGACTGTCAGCGGCAGCCAAGCCACCATGCCGGCTACAAGCCATATGGAAAAATCCCCCATAAAATACTGTGCTGCATTATCTACACCAGCGATGTAGTTAAAAAGTGCGTATATCCCGAAAGTTAAGACGCCTGAGGTGACCACTAGGCCTAGCGTCGCTAAAATAAGCTCCAAACCATAAAGGCCGGTGCCGCCGATTATTCGCCTATACCAAGCAATTTTAGGTTTACTGTCCGATGAGTCCATTAATACTATCCTCCTTATGGTTATCACTATACACTTTTTATAGGCGCGGTCTACAGCTTAGCTTTAATCTCGGCTATAGTATCACGCAGTTCAGCCGCCTTCTCGAATTCTAAATTAGCACTCGCCAGTTCCATTTGGCTGGTTAAGTCAGTGATGAGGTATTTATATTCATCTTTCGGTATTTTATTGAGATCGATTTTTTTGTCTTCTTTGGCAGGTACTACCGATCTGAGTCCTTCGTCGATAGCTTTGGCTATAGAAGTCGGTGTAATGCCATGTTTTTCGTTATAACTAGTCTGGATAGCGCGGCGCCGGTTAGTTTCACCGATTGCCGCTTCCATCGATCTAGTTACATTATCAGCATACATCAGCACCCTGCCCTCAAGGTGTCGCGCTGCCCTACCGATGGTCTGTACGAGGGCAGATTCGCTGCGCAAGAAACCCTCTTTGTCGGCATCCATAATCGCCACCAAACTAACCTCGGGTAGATCCAAACCTTCGCGCAGTAGATTTATACCTACTAATACGTCGTAAACGCCAGAACGTAAGTCTCGCAATATATCGCTGCGTTCTAAAGTGTCAACGTCACTATGGATATATGCCGTTTTAACGTTAAGTTCTTGCAAGTAGGTACTGAGGTCTTCGGCCATCCGCTTAGTTAAAGTAGTCACCAGTACCCGCTGTTGCTTATCAATCCGCAGCCGTATTTCGGCAATCAGATCGTCTATTTGACCTTCCAGCGGTCGAATCTCGATCTCTGGATCGACTAAGCCAGTTGGTCGTATTAACTGTTGGGTCGGTTGAGGCGATCGTGCCAGTTCATAGTCTCCTGGGGTGGCCGAAACATAGACGACTTGGTTAATATGCTTGTTGAACTCGTCGAAAGTCAACGGTCGATTATCTAGGGCACTCGGCAAACGAAAACCGTATTCTACTAGTACCTCCTTACGGGCACGGTCACCGTTATACATCCCCCTAACTTGCGGCAAAGTCATATGGCTTTCGTCGACGAACATCAAGAAATCGTCCGGGAAATAGTCCATCAAGGTTGCTGGCTGTTCGCCGGGGGCACGCTGCGTCAAGTAACGGCTATAGTTTTCAATACCTTTTACAAAACCGGTTTCTTCTAACATTTCCAAATCAAATTTGGTACGTTCCCGCAGACGTTGAGCTTCGAGTAATTTATTATTGCGTTCGAAATAGGCAAGTCGCTCATCGAGCTCAGTCCGGATTTGCACCAAAGCACCCTTTAACTTATCTTCCGGAGTAACATAATGACTGCCCGGAAAGATAGTTATCTCTTTAGGGACTGTAATAATCTCACCCGTAAGAGGATTTATACGAGTAATACGCTCCACTTCATCCCCAAAAAACTCTACCCGGACAGCCTCCTCGCCACCAGCCGGAAAGATATCAACCACATCACCGCGAACACGGAAATTTGAGCGAGCAAAGTCAATGTCGTTGCGATGGTACTGAATATCAGTTAGGTGACGCAGCAATTTGTCGCGCTGACGACGTTCGCCTGTTTTGATATGAAGCGCCATTGCGCCATAGTCGTCGACCGAACCGATACCGTAAATGCAGCTAACACTGGCAACTATTATGACATCACGGCGGGATAACAAAGCGGCCGTCGCGGCATGGCGCAAACGATCGATCTCTTCGTTGATAGCACTGTCTTTTTCGATATACGTGTCACTACTTGCAACATACGCCTCTGGTTGATAGTAGTCGAAATAGCTAACGAAATAGTGAACTTCGTTGTCAGGGAAAAAAGTCTTAAACTCTGAGAATAACTGAGCTGCTAAGGTCTTGTTGTGCGCCAGCACGAGCGTGGGTACATTGCGCTTGGCGATAATATTAGCCATCGTAAAGGTTTTGCCCGACCCGGTCACGCCAAGCAAGGTCTGTTCTTTCTCGCCAGCTTCAAGCCGTTTGGTTAGCTCGGCGATTGCCGTCGGCTGATCGCCAGTCGGTTGATACTCAGATACTATATTAAACTTATTCACCTACCTTATTATACTCGACAAACCACCCGCTACTGTTTAGCTTCAATCGTTCTAATTAAATTCAGTATAAGGTTTGTTTGACCTACCTCGACATCAAAATCTCTTTCATCATCAGCGCACCACGATTGAGGGCCTTGTAAAAAATAATAATACCCATTAATTGGTTTACCTCCGTTCAACGGTTCACCCCACCCAAGCCCTTCTTCGGGATTTGCTGTTGTTTTGCGAACGATGATACCACGCCCCCCATAAGCGGCAGTGCAATATTGACCGAGGCTACTAAGTTCCGTGGTGGCAAACCCGTAAGACTCGGAAGACATTTTTGCATACTCATACTTAGTGGAGCCCATTACTTTAAAGCGTATACCCCACTCCTCAATTACTATATATCCTTCATTTGGGTTAGCTTGATTAGTATCGACCACGGCCGTATCGTTGTTGGTGGTTACCGAAATAGTTTGCTTTGAATTACCTTCTGTATTGGTATTATTACCATCAATAAACCGCCAAACTACTAAGCCAATTACCGCTAGTACTAAAACCGCAATAATAATTATTTCCAGTACATTACCGCGCTCTGCTTTTTTGCCCACGTTGCTATCCTTTCGAGTAATTATATCGGCATTATAGTCTGGCCAGAGGTGAAAAACAATACTGCTTATGCTATAATTCGGACAGTTATGCCCGAAATAAACAAACCTGTCAGAAAAGTTTGGCGACCAAGCAAAAAAATGCTCAACGCCGGTAAACTGTCACAAGCGGCCCTCATGGGTAGCGACGAGGAATTTGCTCGGGCCTTTCAAATACTCAACATGTACCCCAAACGTGTGACTTTTTTCGGCTCGGCTCGTAATAACGACGGTAACGAAGCTTATCGTCAAGCTGCTTATGATTTGGCCTATAAACTAGCCGGTGAAGGTTTTGCGGTTGTATCGGGCGGCGGCGGGGGTATTATGTCGGCTAGCAACAAAGGAGCTTATGATGCCGGTGGCTCTTCGATCGGTTTTAATATAAAACTCCCTCATGAGCAGAAACTCAACCCCTACACCACCCATAGTTTATCCTTTCACTATTTCTTCACTCGTAAAGTCATGATGACGTTTTTCTCACACGCTTATGTATATTTTCCAGGCGGCTTCGGAACCCTCGATGAACTATTTGAAGTTATGACTATGATTCAAACCAGAAAAATGCCGCCGCTTCGAGTTATCCTGTTTGGCAGTCATTATTGGAATAATCTTGACGCTTTCATTAGTAAAAATATGCTTGCAACCGGCTATATATCTCCGGGAGATGAAAAAATATACCATATAACCGACAGTATAGATGAAGCTTATGACCTCGTAAGCGGTATCCACACGCTTTAGATATTAAAAAATAAAGTTTTCAGGTGCAACTTCGTTCTCGTCCAGACGGTTGAGTACTTGTTGCGTGAGGTTCTGTGAGCCCATATAGCGCACGAACACCTCATTCCATAAACTGTTACGGAAGTGTTTGTAATGACGTTTATTATAAGTAAGATTTTGTGAATAATTAATGACAGCGTCCAGCAAGTTAAATGAAACTGGCAACCCATCGTAAACCTTACCAACATAGCTTTGACCACGCCAGAATCCCATCTCTGGGTCTATACGGCTCAATACGTCTTCGGTTTTTTGCCATATGACATCTTCTGGTTGGATATGAGGCTGCATTGACACGGTTAGCGTCTCGTCGTCCATCTCGCCGAAGTATCTCTGGATGACCCTCCAGTGAACGTATTGACCAGCCATCTGTGAAGCCGAGGCTGGGTCAGTGGTAAGGGTGGTAGCGACCACGTCCCCAAAATCAGCGCTGACTTGTTTAAGTTTGAAAAATGTTGAGTAAAGTTTCACCTCGTTAACATAATGCAGAAGTAGAGCTAAGTTCTGTATGGTTACACCTTTAGCTTTAGGTCGATGCACCGGCACCAAACCAACTACACCCAACTCTTTTGAATGCAATACGCTATGTAATCTGTCTGCTAAATAATCTACGGCTAGAACGCCGTATTTTTTAGAATCCAGCAAAACAAACGATAATTCACGGCTCTCAAAATCAGTCGGTCGGATAGTTTTTAACTGCTCATTAAATTTCCCTAACCAGGATTCCCCCTCAGAAAATCGCAAACCCAAATAAAGCTCGTCAACCGGCTCATGCTTAACAAGAGCATCAACTGAACGATGACCTAGCTGCTTCATTAACTTTTTGGGTGGTAGTTTTTTCAAAAGTTCTTTAGCAACCGAACGTTTAAGTGCCCAGACGGTAGGTTGAGCGGTGCTGCTTTTAGCTTGTTTTATGATACGCCATGCCATTGCCTCTATACCCTCTGATTTATCGGAGCCGATCAGATTCACTAGACGATCATCATCACGCGCCAACCTGGTCATTTGAGCATTGTAGAGCTCTAAACCTGTCGTGTCGCCTGGATCAAGCCCGAGCTGAGCGGTCGCATGCCGCATTTTTTGAATGATATCACTGATCAGCTGGACATCACGGCCTTGTTCGCCACTCGCCCTTTCTAACTGCCGAAGCGACAATGAAAATATTGGCTCGTCGGCGTCCAAAAGATCACGTAAAAATCCTGCCATCTTTAGATTTCCTTCTCTTGGATTTCCATATCATGTAACACAGTACCGGCCGGCAATATACCAGTCTTAGCACCAATATGACTGACTACACTGGTAGAATTGGCGCTTGCAAACATTATCGATTCACGCAGACTTTTGCCCAACAACCACTGACTCAGAAAACCGGAGGCGAATGCATCCCCAGCGCCCGTTCGGTCAATAACTGGTACATTTTCATACATGCCGGCTCGGACGATGGTTTTGCCATCGCTAGCACAGACTCCTCGAGGTCCGTCCGACACTATCACGACCGGACAATAATTGAGTCCGTGTCTAACTAACTCCTCTATATCTTCGCCTTCGACTAAACTCTGCATCTCTTCTTTGTTAAGACATAGAATATCAACATCTTCGAGTAGTCCGCGCAACTTCACAGGATCTTTTAGCTCGGTGCCGGCGGGGTTAAGCATGACTTTAACATCTCGTTTTTTCGCCCAAACGAGTACGGCCTGCAGCACCGACAATGAACCGACGGACGTCGGGTAGACCCAGTCTGGTTTATTAACCTTTTCGAGCTGTTGTTGAATTCGGTGAGCGTCCGGCATAACACCCTGGAAATTCAGAATCGTCCTCTCGCCGGTGGTAGCAATAAGAATAGTCGAGTAGCTAGCCGAAAGCGGTTCGCGCTGTTCGACATGTGAAGTCTCTACCCCTTCTTCGTCTAATACCTCCAAAGAAGCCTGCGAAGCCGGGTCGCCGCCGAGCGCCCACAGATATTCGGCGTGAATACCTTGTCGAGCTAAAGTCACGGCGACGTTAGTAGCATTGCCCCCGGTTGTAAACACTAGTTCAGTAACATCCATCTTGGCCCCAAGCGGCAAGTGAGTATAAGCTACTTTACCTTCACGGTGTGAATCAAATTCCTCGTCACGCAAAAACACATCTTGTGACGCCTTGCCAATACATAGTACTTTCGGTAGCCGCTGGCTCATCTGACAGATTTTCCCACACTGCCAAAGGCGTTAATTTTCTCTTCAACCACTGCTTGAACGGCATCATAAACCGCTGGCATCAGCTTAACTATGGCGTATTCGTCAGGGTTTTCGGCCAGCACTTTTTCCAGCGTTGTGCGAAAGGCGTATCGTAAATCACTGTTGATATTAATTTTACTGACACCAATCCGTGCCGCTTCACCGAAATAGTGCAACGGTGTACCAGAACCGCCATGTAAACTGATTTGACAACCGACAGAGTTACGTAACCGCTGAAGCAACTCAAGGTCTAGTTCTTTGGGCACTGGGTAGCGGCCATGTAGATTGCCGACAGCGGCCGCAAAAGTATCTATGCCAGTAGCATCAACGAAGGCCCTAGCGCCTTCAGGAGTCGAAAAGGTTTTTTTGATTTCCTCGTAGTCAATCGGCTCATCGTGAACATTACTACTGCCACCGAAGTAGTGGGGCTCACTCTCCACTAACGCGCCTGTAAATTGGGCGTACTCGACAACTTCTTTAGTTTTTTCGATAATTTCCTCATCCGATGCATCATGGTTAGCCTGGGAAATATCGATATGGATAAATTCGTAGCCAGCGTCGATTGCCCGCTTGCAGTCCTCGACGGTCGGGCTGTGGTCCAGGTTAAGATACATCTCAACACCGTACTCAGCGCGGTAGTTATCTACTAGGTCGCGGACATTTTCCAGACCCAAAGCCTCGACTTCACTTTCACTCACTTCAACAAGCACCGGTGAGTTAAGTTTCTGGGCAGCCCTGGCAACGGCGATTAACGTTTCTTGGTTATCGATATTAAAAGCCCCTACTGCAAAGTGCTGCTGACGGCTCCGCTGCATCAAATGCCGCGCCCGTACGCAGTTATCTCGGATTTGTTTGACACCAAGCGCCACCGCTGCCCCCTAATCTGTTATTTACATCTAGCTTTATTTTAGCATAACCGTTGGGGTATCGTTTTACATTATCACTATTAAGCGCGGTGATATTGGGGATTATTTTCTATGAAATCATGTACATTTATAGCAATGCGAGAGGCAGTTAACCCGAACTTCTCCATCAGTTCACCTGCCTTACCAGATTCTCCGAATTGATCGTTTACGCCTAACCGTCTCAGCGGTGTCGGCATCTGTTCAGCTAGTAATTCAGCGACTGCGCTACCGAAGCCGCCGGCGATTTGGGCCTCCTCAACCGTGATACCACGGCCGGTTTTACGAAGACTATTCAAAATTGTTTCGCTGTCCATTGGTTTAATGGTCGGTACATGTACGACTTCGGCCCTAACACCATCTTTAGCCAGCTTATCGGCTGCCATCAGACACTCGTAGGTCATAGTACCGGTCGCTAGCAGCGTGACATCGCTACCTTCATGCAGAACGTAGGCTTTACCGATTGCGAATGGTGTCATAGCAGTTGTAAATACCGGTGTGGCATCACGACTGAGCCGCAGATAAGCTGGGCTATCGATTGCCGCCAGGGCTAACGTGGCTTTTTCAGCCTCGATACTATCTCCCGGAGCAACAACTATCATATTTGGTAGAGCTCGCATCATGGGAATGTCTTCCAACATTTGATGAGTCGCGCCGTCAGCGCCCACCGACACGCCGGTGTGTGAGCCGACAATCTTGACGGGACGGTCATTTATACAAATAGTTGTGCGGATCTGTTCCCAGTTACGACCAGGACTAAAAGCGGCATAACTAGCCACAAAGGGGATCTTGCCGACGGCAGCCATACCGGCAGCTACCGTCACAAGGTTCTGTTCAGCAACGCCGACATTAACAAAACGCTCCGGAAAAGCTTCTTTGAATTTTTGCATCTGAACTGACTCGGTTAAGTCGGCCGTCAGGGCTACAATTCTTCCATCAGTCTCGCCTGCCTTTTGCAAACCCTGGCCGAACCCGGCACGAGTCGATTCGCGTTGAATATTGTCTTTTAGTATATCCAGGCTAAGGCTGATTTCACTCATGCCCGCCCTCAATCTTGCCGTTAAGAGTACGTAGCTTACGCAGGGCATCACGGGCTTGCTCGCTACTTGGCGGCATACCATGCCAGCGATAGTCGTACTCCATAAAATCAACACCTTTGCCGGGAACTGTATGAGCAATGATAACGCTCGGTTGGTTAGCGACGGCCCGCGCCATAGCACAGGCGTCGATAACACTTTCGATATTATTGCCATCGATTTCCTGAACATGCCAGCCGAAAGCCTCCCATTTGTCATGTAGGTTTTCAAGCGGCATAACTTCCTCGGTACTGCCGTCTATTTGGATATTATTACGATCCACTATAGCTATGAGATTATTTAGTTTGTATTTGGCAGCAAACATCGCAGCTTCCCAACTATTACCCTCGTCCAATTCGCCGTCGCTCATAACAGCGTAAACCCACTGATTAGAACGGCTGTCAATATTTAAAAGAGCATGGGCCATACCGGCTGCCTGGGAAAGACCGCTACCTAACGGTCCGCTGGTAGTCTCAAGGCCGGGTAGTTTAGTTCTTTCCGGGTGGCCTTGCAAGCGTGAACCAAATTTACGCAGCGAGTCGAGTTCGTCGAGCGAAAAATAACCAGCCCGAGCAAGCGAAGCATATTGAACCGGCACGACGTGACCATTACTTAACACCAATCGGTCACGATCATCCCACTCTGGCTGATTGGGATCGTGTTTCAAAACGTTAAAATAAAGCGCACTGAAAATATCAGCTAATCCTAGGGGTCCGGCACTATGACCACTGCCCGCAGCTTCTAACATACGTACGATATCCTGGCGAATATTATTTGCCATGACTTCCATCTGGATCAAGGTCAACTGCCCACTCATATCTGTTTTATTTTACCATAAGCCTTGTTAAATCAGACTTTTCAGTCGCTCGTAGACCGCCAATGGATTATCGGCTTGGCGTAGAGCATTACCAACGTTAATAACGTCCACTCCGCTAGACGCAAGTTTAGCAACATTCTGTTCGTTTGCGCCGCCATCCCACCCAATCTCCACCCCTGGCTTATGCTTTTTTATATCCGCTATCTTCTCAAGCAGCGATAGGTTGGCAGTGCCGCTACTACCAAGTTCACCAGCAAACAACATGACATGATCAGCTTGGGCTATTAACGGCGCTGCGAAACGTACTTCGGTTTTAGGCAAAAGAGCAACACCCGCCAGTATACCTGCTGCCCGAATAGCGAATAATGTATCAAGCACGTCGTCGGCTGCCTCGGCGTGAACGATTATCATATGCGGTTGCAGACCAAGCAACAAGTCCAAATAGTGTTTGGGGTGTCTATACATAAAATGAATGTCGGCCTGCACCCCAGCGGGCCACCATATTTTAGCGGGATCAATATTTCGATGCGGCGCAAAGTCGCCATCCATCAAATCGATTTGGATTCTTGATCCAAGGTTTGCCAGGCGCTCCATCATAGCCCTGAAAGCATGTGGGTCATCGGTTGTGGTCATGACCGCGGGACAGATTATACTCATAGAGATTTCATCATTTTCTCTTAGTGAACAACAACCCCATGAGCAAGCGAATCGACACGATGAGTAGCGCGACAAATAGACTCAACGGCCTAAGTTTATCGCTCGGTATTCCGACTATAAAAAAGCTAGGTACTACGAAAAAACTGGCCAGTAATATATCGGATGTAATAACAACCCAGCGGTCTAGCCGTGGCTTCAGGCTCAAAGCTCTAGCAGCTATAATATAGCCCGCATCAAGTACGAAGAGGGTGCTCATGCCATATATGAGAACCAGGGTTTCGACATCAACCGCTCGCCAATCGGTTTGAACGGCAATATTCAAAAAATACGCACTGCCCAGTAAAACAAGTAGCACAACCATGCGCGCAGCCGTACCCCAGTACGACAAAGCCCCCACCAAACCCCAGGCACTCAAGCCAGTTTTTGGGTTATTTTTTTTTGAAGATTTAACTGCTGCCATAAACCTAATATACCACCAACTCTGTTTTAGTTTAGTTCATCCAACTGGCGGTTACGTCGAACAAAACGTGCCGCTTTAGCAAAAGGCGTATTAAGCCAAGTGTCGACAATTGCCTGCCACTCATCTTCATCGTCATCGAGCAGACGAGCCGGTAAACATAAAATGTTGCTATCGTTGTCATTGCGTGCGGCTTTAGCTTCTTTGTCATCCCAGATAACACTGGCACGAATACCTTTAAAGCGGTTAGCTGCCATACACATACCTTGACCGCCACCACAAATCAGTATCGCTCGTGCGTCCTCTTCTCCTAGCACTTTTATAGCTGCTGCAGCCGCAAACTGCGGGAAGTCATCGTGGGGATCAAGCTCATTATCACCAACATCCTCGACGTCGTAATTGCGTTTTGATAAGTATGCGAAAACTTTTTCCTTTAAATGAAAACCGTTATGATCCGACCCCAAAAATATTTTCATAATCACTCCGTCGTCTTAGCAATATCTGCCGCCAGCTCAATTAAACGATTGCTATAACCCCACTCGTTATCATACCAAGCGATAACTTTAACCAAATTTCCATCTATTACTGAAGTGAGAGGCAGATCGACAATCGCCGAGTGTGGGTTGCCTTTAAAATCTGAACTAACCAACTCTTCTTCAGTGACGGTCAAGATACCTTGGTAATACGGTTGTTTGGCCGCTTCTATAAATGCCTTGTTAATTTCTTCCACCGTCACATCTCTTCTGGATAAGAAAGTGATATCGCTCAGGCTGACCACAGCGGTAGGCACGCGTACACTTAAGCCGCCAAAGTGGTTTTTCAGCTCGGGTATAACGAGTGTTGTAGCGATTGAGGCTCCGGTTGTGGTCGGTACAATATTCTCAGCCGCTGCTCTTGCTTCACGTAAGTCTTTAGCCGGAGCGTCTTGCAGTTTTTGGCTAGCAGTATAGCTGTGAACCGTCGTCATCATAGCTTTTTCGACGCCAAAATTACGCTCAAGTACACTCATAACTGGAGAAATACAGTTGGTTGTGCATGAGGCGTTACTTATAATATCACCGCCCTCACCCACCTTGTTATCGTTAACACCCAGGACGATTGTCTCAGCGCCTTCCCCTTTGGCTGGGGCGGATATAACAACTTTTTTAGCACCAGCGGGGTCGATATGGGCTTTTGCTTTGGCCGGGTCAACAAAGAAGCCTGTCGACTCAATAACCACGTCGATGCCCAGTTTACCCCAAGGTAGATTAGCCGGATCTGTTTCGGAAAAAGTTTGAATTCGCTTGCCGTTTACCGTGATCGACTGGTCGTCGTACTCGACATCGTGCTGATACTCGCCATACGTCGAGTCGTGTTTAAGTAAATGAGCCAGTGTTTTATTGTCCGTCAGGTCGTTTATAGCAACAACCTCAACATCACGCCGTTCAAAAGCCACCTTGAAAGCGTTGCGGCCAATTCGTCCGAACCCGTTGATAGCAATCTTCTTCATATCCCTACCCTTTTATTAGCATTAGCTTATTCTAGTCAGATTATAACACGCTACCAGTGGTAAAATATAGAGGCATGAAAAAGCACGAGTTGTTAAGATTGGCCGAACCGATATTCGACGAAGTCCGCTTGATTGAACTTTCAAGCGCTATTGATTTTGCCAGCGATAACCACGCCGATCAAAAAAGACGCAGCGGCGAGCCCTACATCACCCACCCGCTAGCTGTCGCCGCAATTTTAGTGGAATGGGGTATGGATATTGACACTGTTTTGGCCGGAGTCCTACACGATACCTTGGAAGATACTGGTTTGACCATCGATGACCTGGAGTCGCTATTTGGACGCGACGTCGCCTTTTTGGTCGACGGCGTCAGTAAAGTTAGTAAAGCCCGTTCTGGTATGCGTGATTTATCAAGTTACTTACCAGAAACTAAAGATAACCTAACCAAGCTTTTGATGGCAGTCGGCCAAGATGTGCGAGTTATCATAATAAAACTAGCCGACCGCCTCCACAACATGCGCACTTTAAAATACATGCCGCGTGACAAACAGCTAAAAATCTCACGCGAAACCCTTGAGGTATTCGCGCCTATAGCCGACCGCCTCAATATGGGACGAGTCCGTGTTGAGTTAGAAGAATTAGCTTTCTCTTACCTAAAACCCAAAACCTTCAAGCATCTTCAGCAAGAAATGAAGAATCGCCTTGGTCGCAGTCACCGACGACTCGAAAAAGTTCGCCGGGCCGTTCACGCTCGACTGGAAACTGAGAAAATTCCACATAAGATGGATGGGCGTGTTAAAAGCGTCTACAGCCTGCATAAAAAACTACGCAAAGTCGGCAATATTGACGATATCTATGACTTAATCGCGCTGCGCATTATCGTCGACGACGCCGATAGTTGCTACCTTGTACTTAGCGTTATTAATAACATGTACGAGCCAATTGTCGAACGCATCAAAGACTACATAGCTCGACCGAAGCCAAATGGCTATCAAAGTTTACACACCACCGTTAAAACTAACGATGGTCAAATTGTTGAATTTCAAATTCGCACCCTTCAAATGCATGACTATGCCGAACGGGGATTAGCCGCCAGCTTTCACTATAACGAACAAAAACTGACCGACGCTTACCGTAAAGGTCAAATTGGGGCCATGCCGGCCGACCTTGCCTGGATAGTCGAGTTACAGGAAGTTGCAGCCGCCCTCGGTAGCGGCCAGGAAGTCGATATTAACGATCTAAAAATCGACCTGTTTGGCGACCGGATTTTCGTCTTTTCTCCCAAGGGCGACATATATGATCTACCGGAAGGTGCTTTCCCGCTCGATTATGCTTATCGCATACACAGCGACATTGGCGCCAGTGCTGCTGGCTTCTTGGTCAATGGCAAAATGGAACCATTTGATTACCGCCTTCAAGACGGTGATCGCGTCGAAGTTATCACTAAAAAAACCGCCAAACCCAAGTCTGATTGGTTAGAATACGTCCTCACTAATCATGCTCGTGAGAAAATCAAAGCCCAAATTAAAAAACTCTGACTGGTAAGTATGTCAGTTGTCTGAAACTAACCGTCTCTGATATAATCTCTGATTATGTCAACACTAATTACCAACCTACTCATCTTCGTTCCTGTAGGTTTGGCAGTTGCGTACAGCATTTACTTGGTGTACTGGCTGCTCAAGAAACCGCAGGGCGACAAGGAAATGGTTAGCATTTCCAAGGCAATTCAAGAAGGCTCGGCGGCATTCTTGAATCGTCAATATAAAGCCGTCGCCGTTGTAGCCGTGGTGCTAGCCGTCATTATCGGCCTAACACTCGGTTGGGTAACCGCAGTCTCCTTCCTGGTCGGTGGTCTGGCTTCGGCCGTGACCGGTTATATCGGCATGAACGTGGCCGTTCGATCCAACGCCAGAACTGCCGCAGGTGCTAAAAAGGGCCTGGGTCAAGCCCTGGACATCGCCTTCAAAGCGGGCTCCGTTACGGGTCTACTGGTCACCACGCTTGGTTTATTGGCTGTGGCAGGTGTTTATTACTTAACTAATCAAAACGTCGACGCTTTGATTGGTCTATCATTTGGCGCTAGCTTAGTGTCAATTTTTGCCCGTCTTGGCGGTGGTATCTTCACCAAAGCTGCTGACGTTGGTGCCGACTTGGTCGGTAAAGTCGAAGCCGGCATCCCGGAAGACGACCCACGTAACCCAGCCGTTATCGCTGACAATGTGGGTGACAACGTAGGCGACTGTGCTGGTATGGCAGCTGACCTATTTGAAACTTATGCGGTGACTTTGAGCGCTGGATTATTGCTTGGTGCGATCGCTGTTAAAAGCGGTGTCGGCTCAGTAGAGCTCCCCCTAATTATGGGTGGCGTATCTATTTTAGCCTCGATCGCTGGTACCTTCTTCGTCCGTCTGGGCAAGAAAAAATCTATCATGGGTGCGCTATATAAAGGTATGATCGCTTCACTCATATTGGCGGCGGTTGGCTTTTATTTCATCATTTCAGCTGTCTATGGCGGCTCAGAAGAAGGTTTGAGAGTGTACGCCGCAGCCCTTATAGGTCTGGCCGTAACCGGCCTGATGGTTTACATCACCGACTACTTTACTTCCAAAGACTATCGTCCCGTTAAAGCTATCGCTGAAGCCTCGGCTTCAGGCCATGGCACTAATATCATTTCCGGTTTAAGTGTCGGTTTAGAATCCACATTGATTCCGGCTTTGATTATTGTGGCCGGTATCTTAGGTAGCTTTGCGCTTGCTGGTATCTTTGGTGTAGCCATCGCTTCAGTAGCCATGCTTTCGGTCGCCGGTATTGTTGTCTCAATCGATTCCTTCGGTCCTATCACCGACAACGCTGGCGGTATTGCCGAGATGAGCAAACAACCCGCTGCTGTACGTAAAATTACCGACGCGCTCGATGCTGTCGGTAACACTACTAAAGCCGTCACTAAAGGTTACGCCATCGCTAGCGCTGGTCTAGCCGCCCTGGTACTCTTCGCCAGCTACGCCGAAGAGACAGGCGCAACCGTTTTTGAGTTAAGCGATCCAAAAGTTCTGGCCGGCTTATTGCTCGGTGTCGCCCTAGTTTATTACTTCGGCGCTCTGACCCTCCGCTCGGTCGGCAAAGCTGCCGGTACAGTTGTTGAAGAAGTTCGACGTCAATTCCGTGAGATAAAAGGTATTATGGAAGGTACTGCAAAACCTGAGTACGATAAAGCTGTTGACCTCGTAACCAAAGCTGCTATCAAAGAAATGATAGTTCCAGCTCTCATTCCGGTAGTTGGCGTCCTCTTGGTCGGCTTCCTGCTTGGCAAAGAAGCCCTCGGTGGTTTGTTGACTGGTACAATTCTGGCCGGTCTCTTCATGGCTATCAGCATGACAACCGGTGGTGGCGCGTGGGACAACGCCAAGAAGTACATCGAAGATGGTGCTTTTGGCGGCAAGGGTTCTGAGGCTCATAAAGCCGCTGTCACCGGCGATACCGTTGGCGACCCTTATAAAGACACGACCGGTCCGGCTATCAACCCGCTGATCAAAGTAGCGAACATTATCGCCCTCTTGATCGTTGGTCTGCTATAGACTTAGGTCCTAACTTAACTAAAACCGCTCGGCCAAACGAGCGGTTTTAGTTTGTCTAGCGGGATGCCACCCTATAAAGTATGTTACAATCCGGGTATGTTGATAATCGCTAAACAAAACCAGTCTGCTAAATCTCCATACCATGGTATTAGCGGCATGAAGAAAGCTATCAGAAGCGGTGCCGATATAGTTCATTTGACTGTTCGTCTAACCAAAGACGATCGATTAGTCTTAGCCGATACCCCGCACGCCAACAACAACAAAACCGAGCCGAGATTACGAGCCTTAAGTCTAAAAGAGCTACGTCGACGCACGGCTGGAGGTGAAAGGCCTATCACGACCCTAGAAGAAGCCCTAGAACGTCTATTTGGCCAAGTTATGCTAAGTATCGAAGTGCACGAAAGGACGGCTGTTGAGCCGCTCATGAAGACCTTCGAGCCGCACCTCAAACAAGCCTCTAGTTGGGACAATTTAATCTTAGCTTCTTCAAACCCGCTAATATTACGCAAACTGCGGCGTAAATCAGATCACGCTCAACTAGCCCTTATACATTCTCGCCATACACCTTTAGCTTTTATTGCCTGGCACCCTGTACTGCGCCTAAGCGCCGTCATGGTGCATCGTTTATCGGTCAGTAAATTAGTCGTCGAAGCCGCTCACAAACTTGACCTTTTATTGTGTGCTTACACCGTAAATCGCCTGAAGGCTGTTAAACGCTTGACTGAGTTCGGCGTAGACGCCGTCATAACCGATCGGCCCGAAAGCCTAATCGACACATAAGCTGTTCTAATTTGTCGCCCGCTTGAGCTCGTCGAGGTATTCCCGGATTCTTAAGGCTGCTGTAGCACCCTCGCCGACCGCGCTGGCGATCTGAGCTGTCGCTCCAGAACGTACATCGCCACTGGCAAATACACCTGCCAAACTGGTCATCAGATTGCGATCAGTTTTTATCATACCGATTTCATCGAGCTCGATAGCCGAACCAGCCAAGAAACCAGTGTTTGGTAACAGACCGATAAATACGAATACGCCGTCGATTAATACTTCAAAGGGTTGTCCGGATTTCGTACCCACCACTCTATCAACCGTCTTGCCGTCACTGGCTAAAATCTCGGTAGGCACCGTTTCAAGATGCACCGTCACTTTTCCTTCTTCGACTGCCTTAGCGAGCTCGCGTTGCAATACTTCACTAGCGCGTATTTTAGAGCGCACAAGTAGATCAATGTGGGAAGCAAAGCGAGTTAAGAATAAAGCCTCTTGAACAGCAGAGTTACCGCCACCCACCACCGCTAATTTTTTATCACGGTAAAATGCCCCATCACAGGTAGCGCAGTAGTGAACACCACGGCCATAATATTCCATCTCACCCGCTATACCGAGTTTTTTATAATCGCTTCCAGTGGCTATTAACACCGCACGGGCCAATAACTTATCCTCGCCCGTATCTACCGCTATAAGCTCACCTTGACGTTCGATAGATGCCACCTCGCCGTATTCTATGACAGCTCCGAAGCGTTCCGCCTGAGCTTGCAGTTCGGTAGCAAGGTCTAAGCCAGAGATGCCTTTGGAAAAACCTGGATAGTTATCAACCCAATCGGTAATAGCCGCCAAGCCACCGATAGCGCCTTTTTCCACTAAAATCGTCTCTATATCCTCGCGAGTCGTATAAACCGCCGCCGCCAAAGCACTCGGACCGGCGCCGATCATCACAACGTCATGTACCTTGCCAGAATCACCCATACCTAAGCCGCCAATGCCGCGGCGAGCGCGCCTGGATTCCAACCAATACTAGCGACTGTTTCTTCACCCTGCTCATTTTTAATCATCACTACCGGTACGGTACGGGCTCCGCTCTTGGCTATTACCGCCGCCTCTACCGACGGATCTTCGTCTATATTCACGACTTCGTACGCTTGTTTTTTAATATCAAGATAACGTTTGACTTGGGCGCAATATGCACATTGAGTACGAGTATATATGGTCACCTGTTTCGACATATTTCCTTCTTTTTGATTGTTAATTAATTCAATACTACCCATTATATAGCGCCTGTAGCCATAAGCAAGACGCTATATGTTGTATTTATTGCTTATTTTAGACTCTTGATTTCGACAATGAAACCAAGTGGGCCAGCCGGTCGACCTTGTTCGGCCGCGTTCGGCCCATAGGCCAGCTCGGTCGGTATAAGAAGCTTACGTACACCGCCTTCGCGTGCACCCACTAGCCCTTTGGTCCAACCCTCGATAACACCCTTAAGTTCAAACTCGGCGGGCGTCACGACACCGTTTTGGTTGGAACTGTCAAATATCTTGCCGTCAGCTGTCCACCCAAAATAATTTACTTCGACGATGGATTCTGCCGTCACTTCTTTGCCATCACCCAGTTTGAGATCAGTGACCCCAAGCGTTGTTATACTGTTCGCGTCAAACGCTTCGGCAGCATAGCCATCAAGAGGCTTTGAACTGGCGGCTCGTGCCTCAGCAGCCGCAAGCTGTTGTTGTTGATATTGTTCCAGTAATTGCTGTTGGCTGGTAGTATCGTTGTCGTTTGCCAGTATCATCACAAAATAAGCGCCGACGGCTCCAATAGCCATAACAACCGTAATAATCCATATGCCTATACGTTGGCCCTTAGGTGTAGCCATTTTTCCTCCTCACTAAAATTCAGGTTCTATTGTAGCATAGCGCCGCGGGCAAGCTCTGGGCGTGATATGATACTAACCATATATGCTAAAAGCTAACCATTTTTCAAAGCTCGACCCCCTACTACAGGCATATAACGACGAAATCGCAAAGCAGCAAATGTCCGTCAAGCTTAACCAAGACCGACTGCTGGCTGGGCAGTCGGTTGAAGACTTCGCCCTCGGTCATGATTATTTTGGCTTGCACAAAACACCCAACGGCTGGGTGCTACGCGAATGGGCACCGGGCGCAACCAGAATGTTCTTAATCAACTCGCTTACCAACTGGCAAGAAAGCGACGCGACTCGCTTTAAACGCATCGACCATGGCCAGTGGGAACTGCGTGTTAATAAAAGGAGTCTAGAGCACCTGCAGCACTACAAACTGCGTGTTCACTGGCCGGGGGGTAGCGGTGATCGTCTACCGTCTTATACTACATATGCCGTACAGGACTCTGCAAGCGCCACGTTTGATGCCGTTGTTTGGTCGCCGCCCAAACCATACATTTGGCACGACTACAACTTTAAACCACCAGACGGTCCGCCCCTCATATATGAAGCTCATGTCGGTATGAGCAGCCAAGAGCCGTCGGTAGCCAGTTATAAACACTTCACACACTACATACTGCCACGCATAAAAACGGCTGGCTATAACACCGTACAACTCATGGCTATTCAAGAGCATCCGTATTACGGCAGTTTTGGTTATCAAGTCTCAAATTTTTTTGCTGCTAGTTCACGTTTCGGCACGCCCGATGACTTGAAAGAATTGGTTGACACTGCGCATGCCCTAGGACTAAGGGTTATCATGGACTTAGTTCATTCTCATGCCGCTTCCAACGAAGTTGAAGGTCTTAGTCGTTTCGATGGCCGCCTTGACCAATATTTTCATGGCGGCTCGCGCGAGAGACATCCGTCGTGGGATTCCCGTCTATTCAACTACGGCAAACCGGAAGTTTTTCATTTTTTGCTCAGCAATTGCCGCTTTTGGCTCGACGAGTATCATTTTGACGGTTTCCGTTTCGACGGCGTTACTAGCATGCTATACCGCGATCACGGCATCGGCAAAGTTTTTTCCTACGGCGACTATTACACCCCACAGGTCGACGTCGATGCCTTGACGTATTTGAGCTGTGCCAACCAGCTAATCCATTCTGTAAAGCCTGATTCACTGGTTATAGCCGAAGATGTTAGCGGTTTTCCGGGCCTAGCCGCTCCGCAAGACAAAGGTGGTTACGGTTTTGACTATAGACTAAGTATGGGCGTACCGGACTTATGGATAAAGATCCTAAAAGAACAACGTGACGAAGATTGGAATCTTGGTCAGCTCTTGCACGAACTAACGACCAAGCGACCGGAAGAAAGAGTTATCAGCTATTCTGAAAGCCATGACCAAGCTCTAGTGGGCGATCAAACTTTGATATTTCGTCTGATTGATAAAAATATGTATCACCACATGGCAATTGATGACAAAGACCCCCGCACCGAACGCGGCATGGCACTTATTAAAATGATTCGGCTAATAACAGCTGCCTGTCACGGAGGTGGTTATTTGAATTTTATGGGCAATGAGTTTGGCCATCCTGAGTGGATTGATTTTCCGCGTGCCGGTAATGACTGGTCATACGCCTACGCACGCCGCCAATGGAAGCTAGCAGACGACTCGACGCTAAAATACTCACAGCTGTCGGCTTTCGATAAATCCATGCTCAAAATAATCTCACGTTTAGAAAAACCACTCGATCATGTTCACATCAATCAAAGTGACCAAATATTATCATTCACGAGAGGCGAGTATTTGTTTGCTTTCAATTTCTCCCCCACCAGGTCAGTAGTCGACTACTCCCTACCCGCAGACCCTGGCTCTTACCGCGTCGCTCTATCAACTGATGAACTGTCTTATGGGGGACACCATAGAGTAGAAGAAAACGTCCAGCATTTGAGTCAGTCCACCGCCAAAACCGACCAAATCACGGTTTACATACCAGCACGTTGTGCGGTCGTACTAGTAAAAAACAAATCCTAGACTACGGACGCATCGTGTTCTTCGGCTAACTTTTTAGCTAGGTTGGCGACCATCCCGTTAACCTCTTCGCCACTCAATGTTTTTTTGCTGGAATTGATACGCAAATGGAATGTAATGTGTTTTTTGGAGCTGTCTGGCGGCATATATATGTCAAGCGGTTCGACTGAAATGTTTATATCACTACCGGCATCATAGGACTTGAGTGAATTGTTTAGTGCGGCGTAAGGCAAGGTGCTGGCGACCGCAAAGCATATATCACGCTCTACCGACGGATAACGGCTGAGGGGTTGGTATTGTCGTGGTTCTAAGCCTTCTATAAATGACTGGAATATTTCGAAGCCGGCAGTGGTCGCAGGTAACTTAAAAGCGCTTCTGACGGCCGACGTAAATTCACCGACTACACCGACTAACTTATCGCCATTCATCACTACCGCCGCTCTTCCCGGTTCAAAAGGTTTAGCTAGCTGTTCGAACGCTGCCTTATCTTTAAAGGAAAACTCAGACAACGGTATTAAACTAAAGCTCAACCCGTCAGCCAGGTATTGAAGGTAATGTACAGCTTGGTAATAGGCTGTTAAGTTCGATTTTTTTGCACTGTAGATAAAAGCTAAACGTCCGAACTCTTTCGGTAGACCATTTTCGTCGTTATCGCCTTTGCGATGCGCTTTGGCAAATTCAAAGAAAGCGAATTCATCATACCCGGCTTTTATGTTGGGCTGGACTTTCTCTATTAGGCTCGGTATTACACTAAGACGATAGTATTGCAACTCAGGGCTAAGTGCGTTTGACAAACGGAAAGCCTGTTCAGGATCCTGGCCGGCACGTACGAGAGTATTGAGGTGGACAAAACTATAAGTCAAAACTTCGTTTGCACCGACCCCTACTAACTTGGACCGCAGTCGCCTTTTTGCGTCCATAGACCGGTTCCTCAGAGGAGGAGAGATACTGCGCCGCGGCAACTCTAACGGTAACTTATCAAAACCGTATAACCGACCAACTTCTTCTACTATATCTTCAGGTTCATCTATATCGGTTCGCCAAAAAGGTGGTTTAACCATAAATTGTTGGTTATGACTGCTGGCCGAAGTTACCACCTTAAACTCAACCCCCTCGAGTAATTTGATGATATTTTCTTGAGCCAGCTCCAGACCAAGCCGTTCGTTTATAAAACCGTCCGACACTTTGACGGCGGACGACTTCGCGGCCACTTCTCCACCAACATCGTAAAGTTTCGAAGCCGTTTTTCCCCCCGCTAAATCAACTACATAATTGGCTAACAGGTTCATAACTGCTGGGTTTTGTTGTGAACTTTGACCTTTGCTGAAACGAGTAACGGCGTCAGTGAACAAACCATGACGCATGCTGGTTTTGCGAATGGTGTACATGTCAAAACTGGCTACTTCCAACACAACGTTTTTAGTAGTCGAGCTAACTTCACTGGCGCTTGCGCCCATCACACCACCTAATCCGACTACCCCTTTTCCGTCGACAATAACAATATCTTCAGAGCTCAACTCGTAAGTTTTATCGTTGATCAAAGTAATTTTTTCACCGTCTTTGGCTAGGCGGACACCTAGTTTGCGCTCGCTAAGTTTGTCGTAATCGTAGGCATGGGTTGGCTGAGCTGTGAGCAGCATAGTGTAGTTGGTGGCATCGACGATATTATTTATCGGTTTTGCACCGAGCCGGACTAGTTCCACCTGCAACCATAACGGACTAGGCCGAACTTCGACATCTTTGATTACTAGCGCAGTAAAACGACCGGCGACAGCTTTGGCGTCGTTAAATACTTCTAAAACTAAATCCGTCCCTCCTGCTATTCCGGCCGGGTTCAAGTACCAGTCAGGTGAACGAAACACTTCTCCTTGGATACCGGCAATCTCCCTAGCAATACCAAGCTGACCAAATAAATCTGGTCTGTGCGTAAACATTTTGTTTTCAATATCAATAATAATGTCGTCCAACCCGAATAATTCTGCAAAGCTCTGACCAGCTGATAAACCCCCGTGATAGCCGGGCGGTAAGTCTGTCGCGGTCAATTCAATAATCCCGTCATGGTCATTACCGATCGCCAGTTCATCGGCAGCAGCCAACATGCCGTTTGACTTAACTCCTCGGATCTCACGCGCGCTCAAAACAAACGGTTGGTCATCGTCATAAGTAGCAGGCACTGCCGATTTAGGAGGCAGCCAGGCGGCAAATAGCCCAGCTCGGGCATTAGGAGCGCCACAAACAACTTGGACCAGGCCTCGCTCATCACGTTCAACATCACCAACCACTCCACCGTCGTCAATCATACAAACACTCAGCTTATCGGCATCGGGGTGTTTGATACAGTCGACCACTTTCACCACAACAATATCTTTATAGCGCTCGTACAGGCTAATAACCTCTTCTACCCCGCCGAGTTGCTGGTTGATTTTAGTGACCAATTCATTGACCGGCAGATTAACTGATGTGTAACGTTTTATGATATTCAAACTGACTTTCATCTCAAACCCTCCGCGATTTTTGCTACATCATTAACGATTTCCAGCCCCTCAAACGAATTTGGCTCCGGGACTGGAAACAAAACTACTTCGTCTTCAGTTCTCGGGAAGACGTGAAAATGAATGTGGTTCATTTTTATACCATTTTCATGTTGTAAGGGCTGGTATTTTTGCATGACCCCTGACCCAAACCCGCTATCGACTCTCCGTGCTAGTCGTCCGACTTCACTCATCATCTCCACGCTCTCGTCAGAAGTTAACTCGCCTATTTCCGTCACATGACGCAGCGGGATAACTAGAACATGACCGTCACGAAAATGGTGTTTTGGAACTAAAGAACAGCTCCACTGGCCTTTTCGTATTACACGACTCTGTATGTCTTCGCTATCAACTTCACAAAATGCACAACTAGTCATACTAAAATTGCCTCAAAAAATCTAATTTACCGCTTTGGAAATGCCGGATATCTTCTATGTTGTGCTTCATCATGACCAACCGGTCAATTCCGCACCCGAAAGCAAAGCCGGTGTAAATCGTAGGGTCAATGTTGGCCGCCCTTAATACGTTAGGGTGTATCATACCGCAACCGAGCAGCTCAATCCATTTACTGTGCGAACAAATGTTACAGCCTGACTTGCAAAACGGACACTCCAATGCGAACTCAAAGCTCGGTTCGGTAAATGGGAAATAAAAAGGGTTAACCCGCACATTAAGCTCACTCGCGTAGTATTCTTCTAAAAATTTCTTCAAGGTAGCAACCAACATACCGGCGTGAACGCCTTTGTCGACATAAATCCCTTCAACTTGGTAAAAGGTGTGCTCGTGACGAGCATCTAAGTCTTCGTTGCGAAAAACTCGGTCGGGCACCACTGCGGCAATAGGCTCGCCTGACGTCAAGTTATCGGCATACTTTCTCAAGACCCGATTTTGCATAGTGCTAGTATGAGCGGGGGCTATATAGGCCTCGCCGTCTTGGTCTGACTCAACGGTCATAAACGTATCATAATCATCCCGCGCCGGATGGCCTTTTGGAAAATTCAAGCTCTCGAACATGTGGTACTGATCATCAATTTCGCGCGACTCTTCCGCTATAAAACCCATTCGTCCGAAAACATCCACTACTGTCTCTATCTCTTGCATTAGTGGATGGGCTGTGCCCAACTCACCACCTAGCAATGACGGCAGCGGTTCGTTAATTCCCATAGGCGAAGTCACATCGAGCGGCGGTAAGGTTTGTTCAGCCATGTCGTCAGCCGCAACCTTTGCTTTTAATTCTTCGACCAGTTTGTTTATAGACTGGCCAAAACTAGCTCGTTCAGTAGGATCAAGCGTGGGAATAACAGCAAAAAGCTCTTTAAGTTCCTGGCTCTTTAAAATATCGGCCTTGTTGGACAACTCGTCATAGCGAGCCAGCAATAAGCCGCGGGCATTTTCTATCTTATCCATATCTCAAGCGACATTATAGCAAAATCCCGCGACTTATGCTGGTCGCGGGATTATTGTGAGCATTAAATGTTCTTACTTAGCGATTCTTACGAGCTCGAAAATTGGTCAAAAGATATAACCAACTACCGACAGCCGCACCCGATAAAGTACCAAGGACCAATTCTAAACCGAAGCGGCTATTTTTTGGGCCATCTTCGTTACTGCTGCCAGTAATAGAAGACTCCAGGCTCTTGTCCTCAGTCACAGCTAACGCTACCGCTGGGTTCAAAACAGCGCTCGAGACATTAAGCTGACGCGGAAAAGCTACAGTGGTTTCACTGGTGTTGTTGGCTGATTCTTTCTGGTATGCCTGGTAGGCGCTTAGTTGAACAAAGTTCAACAAGCTGCCGGCCGCGAATAAACCAACGGCAAGCGATAGACCAACACCCAACGCTTTGGCGCCAACGCTCAGTTCATCGCGCGCCCAAACAGCAACTAGTCCAAATACAAAGACCAATGCACCAACCATCTCAATGGCGAAAAGCGGCCAGCTAATAGCAGTTAGGCTGCCGAAACCAATTGTGAAGTAACCACTTGAGACTAGGTTTGCAACTGCCACCGCCAACATAGCACCGACGAACTGTGCAGCCCAGTAAACCAAGCCAGTTAACCAGTTGATGCGACGCGCCACCCACAGACCGAAGGTGACGGCCGGGTTAACGTGAGCACCTGACACGGCTCCGAGCGCCAAGACAATTACCACCAAGGCTAGGCCGACATATAACGCACCCATCGAAGCAGTAGTTAAAGCCACTAGCGCCAAAATAAAGGTACCGACGATTTCTGCCAAAATTCGGTTAGGAATATTCTCCGGCAGACGCGGCAGCTTACTTACGAATGTTGTTTTCGATGTTTTAGCTGCAGCAACTTTAGCGGCAGGCTTTTTAGAGGTCGTCTTTTTTGCTGCGGCAGTGCGGCTCGAAGTCGACGTTTTTCTAACGGCTTTTTTAGTAGCCATAGTCGTTTCTATCCCTCCTGTTAAACGGTATAATATTTGTATTGTATCATGAAATTGTTGAATGCAAGGAGGTCCTATGGGGTTATTCGTACAGCAGAACGGTCCGCGCAGCGAATTACAAACTAGGGTGGCGGGCGAACTAAGGCAAAAACTCAAACAAACAACTTCAGATGAAGTTGAGCCCAAAGAGCCAGAGCCTAGATTTTTGGAAAATCAACATCAGACCAGACCAGCCGGGATTGTTATTAGCCTATTGGTGATCTTGGGAATCGGTTTAGTCGTTTGGCTAATCGCCCTACAGAACTAATCTGAGCTCGGCTTATCGATTGCTAACGGGTCAACTGAAGGTTCTCCACCAGCTATCTTAACGACATCTTTGTCGATTTTAGCAAATTCTTTATGTGCATTGTTGAAGTGGCCGACAGTAGTCCCTAGACTGCCGCCAAGTTTAGTCATGAACTCGTGGTATTTCGCCAGGTGTTGCCCCAATTTTCCAACTCTCACCTGAATATCTTTAGCTTGTTCTTCGATCTGCAAACTGCGCAAACCTTGCAAAACAGTCTGCAGGTAAGCCATAAAGCTTGTTGGACTAGTTATAATGACCCGTTTATCCCTAAAGGCATATTCTATTAAATCTCGTGAACTACCACCGTTACCGACGTTGTTTATCAAAAGGTCATAATAAAGCGACTCGCTTGGTATGAACATAAAAGCAAAGTCCATTGTCTTTTCATTGGGGCGGATATACTTGGCGGTCTCATCGATGCGCAGCTTAAGATCAACTTTAACTTTACCGAGCAACATCTCCCGTTCTTTGCCGGAAGCTTCGATCATGCGATTGTAATTTTCTAGGCTAAACTTACTGTCCACCGGCAACATCTGGCCTTTTTCCAAAAATATCACGGCATCGACTATCTCGCCGTCGCTAAACCGATGCTGCATTTTATATTGCCCTGGTGGCAGTACATTTTCCAGCACACTCTCTAGATAAAATTCCCCAAACACACCGCGTTGTTTTGGATTTTGCAAAACGTTCTGAAGGGTTTTTAACTCATCGGCGACGTCAACGACCCGGCGATTGGTTTCGTCTAATTTAGCCAGGCGCTGGGTAACGTCCGTGATCAACTTGGCACTCTCACTAAGCTGCTTACCTAAACTGTGGCGCATCATTTCAGAATTGTCACCAACGGTTTTTTGTAAACTGTCTTTCAGCTCACCCACACCGCGACTTAGTTCGGTGATGTCTTGTTTAATAAGTTCGGCGCCACTAGCTTGCTGCAGTGCATTCAGTTTCTGCAACAAAAATACCGTCACCAACACAAAGCCGGCCACAACCACAACTAAAGTTATTATTAGTAGTACTTCCATGCCACCCCAAGTATATATAAGTTATAGTATCAATGCCAGCCGAGCAAGCACAATCACGACTGTCGTCGCTATCAGACTGTAGAGGAAATTCTCAACAGTAGCCAGCCAGGCAAAAACTGCATAGGCAAGTCCAAAAAGCACTATGTTCCACAGCGCCGCCCAGTACCAGGCGAGAGGCGCCAGCCAAGGTGCGATTCCCCAAAGCGCTACCAAAGCAGCCAGCACCACGAGAAGTGGACGATAAACACTCAGTCTGACCAGCACAAACACGGCGACCACACTAACCACCAGGAAAGCCGTCGTCCAAGCTACATCTCCGCCCTGAGCACAGACGCCAAAAGCATCAGCCGAACGACAAAATACTGGTACGATGAAGAAATTACTAACAGCTAGCGACAAAAGCCAACCGGCTAGGCCAACACTGGCACCGGTTGCGGCGGAGCGAATCAAAACTTTTCGGTTGAGTGTGTCGTTATTGACGAATTTAACGGTGGTTTTTACCATACGCTAAGTATGCGCCATATTGCCAAAATATGTCAAATGTTTGTTAGTATCAAGCTCAAGCTTATGCTCGAGATGTCAAGTCAAGTCGTTCGGCTGTCTTAACCCAGTCAACCACCTCCCACCACGCCTTGACGTAGTCGGCCCGGTTATAAGTATAGTCAAGATAATAAGCATGTTCCCAGACATCAAGTCCCAGTATTGGCGCCGAGAGACCGCTCATGAGCGGATTGTCCTGATTTGGAGTAGTCAATATCTCAAGATCGGGCTGCAGCCAAACCCAGCCACTACCAAATAAGCTGGTGGCTTTGGCCGAGAACTCGTCAACAAACTTTTGAAACGAACCATATTTCTCTTCAAGGCCGCTTAATAACTCGCCGCTAGGGCTTTTACTGCTGTTTGGCGTCATGCATTGCCAAAACAAACTGTGGTTATAGTGACCGCCGCCATGGTTGCGTACTGCCGTACGAATAGATTCCGGCAATTGGTCGATATTTTTCAGTAAATCTTCAATCGACCGGTCCTGCCAATCACCAGCCTGTTCAAGTGCCGCATTAAGCTTGTCAACATAAGTTTGATGGTGTTTGCTATGGTGCAGCTCCATGATACTAGCCGACACATAGGGCCCGAGGGCATCGTATTTGTATTCGAGTTCTGGGAGTTTATAAGCCATCTGCTTCTCCTTTGTCTATCTTAAGCTTTTTTCGATACCGCTTCAGTCAACCGGATTTCTTTTCCTATCGGCTTATCGCTAGCCTCATCGAAACGATACAGCAAAATAGTACCTATTGGCATTTCAACTTTTGACATATTTTCCTCCGGCACATCATCAAGTTCTTTCATGAGAGCTCGAATAGAGTTACCGTGAGCAACTACTAGCACGTTTTCGCCTTTTTGCAGTCTGGGTAGAATCTCGCTCGTGAAGTAAGGCCAAGCCCGGTCGTGTACGTCCTTTAACGTCTCACCTCCCGGCACCGGATAATCCCAACCCCTCCTTATACCATTAAAAGCCTCTTCGCCGATCTCTTTTTGGACCTCCCACTTGTTTTTGCCGGTCAGATCACCATAATCCCGCTCGTTCAAAGCGGCCGAAGCCATTCGCGGCAAAGTCAATTGGTCGCCTTTGCCGGTTAATATACCCTCAAGGGTTTGTTTGGCCCGGATTAGCTCCGAGGTATAAGCTGCGTCAAACTGTACGTCCCTCAAGGCCCCGCCAATCAGTAAAGCATCGTTACGACCCTGCTGGCTCAGTCCGATATCGGCCCAGCCAGTCCATTTTCCGAGGGCATTCCATTCGCTTTCGGTGTGACGGCTGATAACGAGCAAGCCCTTTATTTCGGTAAATTCATGCATATAGTTATTATAGCTTGCCTTGAGACATCACCCAAACCACAGTATTAATTAATGCTTATCATTCTCTCAAGCCGCTTGATTGCTATGTTAAGAAGTTTGCGGAATTTGGGGTAGACGAGCCCGGTGTCGGGTCATATTGACGATTCGTACCGCGCAACGAGGAAAACATCGCATACTGCCGGTCCTGGTTTACGGAAGTAGATTTTATGACAACAGGAGAATTGATCCGCGCTATTTCCGAGCTATTTCGTACGGCTTTAGCGGAGACCTCGCCGGCCGCCATAGGATAGGTCTGGACATTCATACCGGAAGGGGCTGTGTAACTGTAAGTATTTGATCCAATCTTGACGCTAACGTTTGCCGGCGCGGTAAAGAAAGTTAATATTTCTACATGTTCTCTAAAATTAGAACGGTTTGTACGCACCCAATGCGACATAAAACTTGTCTGCCCACCTGTGATCGTAGCATTAGCCATTTGATTACGATGAGATACATACATCGCGTCACGTAAAATGGCTGGAAATGCCCCGGTTTTCCAACGCGAGATATAATAAGCTGATATATCAGCCGCCACATGACCGCGCATAATTGAAGGCTGGACTTGTGACCCCTCAGAATAATCTGACCAGGTGCATAACTGCACAATATCAGCATTATCACTTATAGCTCGTGTCCACGCCGCCCGAAGACAAGATGTATTAAGTGCCTCATCGAACAAGCCACCCCTAACTCTTATATCTTGAGGCCAAACTGCAGACAAGACTTTTTCGCCGCGTGAGCGAGCTGGACCGGCATAGTCACCGTGATTTGCAAAAATATTTGGGTCTGCGCCAGGTCCCCAGGGGCCAGAAGCGTATTGGGGCACGCTGTTATAATTGGCCGCTTGGTTAATATTATTGTAAACACCGACAAATGCCGCCTCTTTACCGTATGTTGTGCTTAAAATATTAAAGACATTTTGCCACCATGATAGGGTGCGGCCTTCGGCCTTAAATGACGCCACCATATAACGGCCATCGCCCAGCCTATAGGAGCTACTCTTAGACAATATAGTGTTGACACGGGCAGCCGTCACTGACTCGCCTTCGTTTTGGGCCATCGCTCCGTTCGCATCCACCATCGGCACTACTTTAAACCCTGGGTAGTTAGCTGACGCTACGTCAGCTAAAGCAACATAACGATCCCAGTTACTCCCAGAAGAACCCATGATATTGACAAAGAATCCATCTATGCCCGCCTGTTTGGCATGGTTAATCTCGTCGAACATCTGGGTGGATAGGTAGGGATTGGCATAGGGCCAATTTGTTTTCGGTCGATCCCGCAAAAATCCTCCGTACTCGGCATGTATCCCGCTTTCCCCGTTAACGGCTAGGTAGTTTCTCACATAATAATCGTTTGAGGGATCGACATTGTCTAGGACGATAGGGTACGGGCCAAAAAAATGAGCGAACACTTTTTTAGGCGAAGAGCTGAGTGTATCGGGCAGTTTAAAAAATAACCCTTCCGAGGGCTCGACAACATCTTGGCTAATATACCCCCCGCTAGCCTGCTGCAATCTTCGTGCAAATCTGCTCACTCAACCTCGCTTCACGCCATAA
>JAEYUN010000004.1 GCA_023432475.1 Candidatus Parcubacteria bacterium
AGTATCGGACGCCGAGCCGCAGCGGCCCCACTACTGCAAATCCTAGCTACGCTATAGTTTTGAGGGGGTGATATAGGGAGCGGCCAGATACTACCTAGTCTATCGAACTCGCTTATGTTTTGTTACAATAAGTGACAATGAACGATGACGAGCAACAGCGGCGCTACCGTGAACAGGAAGAGCGCGCCACTCAACAGCGCGCGGCTCTTCTAGGGCTTCAATATTTGGACTCTCGAGAGCTGGCTCTCAGCGCACCGCTCGTTGACGGCGTTTTAAGCCTGCGTGAGATGTACGATGGTTATATGGTGCCACTGGAAGCCGGTGGTGATGATAAAAATTACGTTTTCTGCGTCACGTCATCGACGCCACAATCTTCTATGCGCTCACTTGAAAAGCGTTATAACGATGACGGCAAGGGTGTAGTCTTCTTTCTAATAAGTAACCTGGGCTTTCGTGATTTCATGAAGCGCTATGATCCTCCCAAAGAAGTGGTGTATGAAGATGTTAAAATTGCGCGAGAAGGCGACAGCGATACCATACTTACGGTCTCCGAGACCCTTGAGTCTGTTAGTAGCGATAAAATACTAGACTATCTCATTAGCCAGGCAGATAAACTAGGTGCAAGCGATATACACCTTGAAAATCAAGCCGATGCTACACGGGTACGCCTGCGGATTGATGGGGCGTTGCACCCGATTGCGACAATCTCTAAAGATAAGTACCGCGTACTAACGGCGGCTATCGCTTCACGCGCCAATATTTCTACTGCAGCGGCTGAGGCTCAAACCGGACATATGCAACAGGAATCAACCATCACGCCAGGCAAAATGGTGAACATGCGTATCGAGACTATTCCAACAGCCTACGGTATGGATGCGGTTATTCGTTTGTTTAATTTTGACGAAGGTCTGCTGCAGATAGACAAAATTGGGCTGGATGGTATTCGTCGCCAGCGCGTAGAAGAGGTAATTGCTCATCCTCACGGTATGGTCATGGTGGTCGGACCGACGGGTTCAGGAAAATCAACCACGCTGTTTTCTATCATTAACGCTCTGAATAATCCATCACGTAAGATTTTGACGCTGGAAGATCCAGTTGAAATAGCCGTGCCGGGTGTGTCGCAAATCCCGGTCGATACCAATGGCGGCAAAACATTTGCCGACAATCTGCGAGCCGTACTGCGCCTTGACCCGGACGTTATCATGGTAGGCGAGATTCGCGACGTCGATACTGCTAAAACTGCCATTCAAGCTTCAATTACTGGGCATTTGGTGCTGACTACTTTTCACGCCGCCTCAGCCGCTGCGGCCTTTTCACGCATGGTCGATATGATTGGCCAAAATCCAATATTCGCTAACGCCATCCGCATGGTTATCTCGCAGCGATTAGTTAGGCGGTTGGATGACGCTACTAAACAAGAATTTGAACCCGACGACACAACAAAACAGTGGATTCGTGACAACTTAGGTAATTTGCCTGAGGGTTTCGACAAACCCAACCTTGACACTTTCAAACTTTATAAACCTGGTACGAGCGAAGAAGCACCATTTGGTTACAAAGGCCGAATCATGGTGTATGAACAAATGATTATTGACGAACAAGTTCAGCGGTACATTCGCGGTGACCTGGCCGATATTGACACTAAGCAAATTGAGCAAACCGCCAAAGAACAAGGTATGTTAACTATGCTACAAGACGGCTTACTAAAGGTTCTAGCCGGCGAAACTACGCTCGAAGAGATAAACCGCGTGTTATAATTCCATTATAACTGGAGGTTTATCAAGTGGCTGAGTTTGAAAAAGAACCGGAAGTCCAACGGGATCGTTCCCCCGAGGTTATTATTACGGATATCGATCAAGTTCGGGAAAGGCTTGACGAAGCTATGAAAGCTTATTGGGACTATTTAAGATCATTGAGTGATGATGAGATTTTAAGGCTTGTCGAGGAACTTTCATTAGCAGAACCGGTTCCTAAAGCGGGTCCACATGCTTCACCCTTAATTATAGATCATGAGCTTGCGCGCATCGTGGCCGAGAGACAGCTGGGTGACGATAGTGGTTGGTTAAATAACTCCGTAGCCATTGAAGAGTATGCGCGTACATTGCACTCTATGTGGCGGCGCGATATACCAGCTGACCTGGAACATCTAAATATGACCTCGGAATATGTACAGCAACAGGCTCGCTTTGTTGAGTCAGAAGCAGCCCGCAGAGCTCTTATAGCATCCGACACATTTGGTGATATATAGGACTACCTACCTTATTATAGAAGCAATTGCCGGCACGTTTCGTTCATCAAAAACCAATGGGATTATATTGTCAGCGGTTGGTGTTTTGACAAGGCTGGCTATAGTCTCTGCGGCGGCAATTTTATGGTCGTCGGTAATCTTCTTGACACCGTTATCAAGGGCGCCGCGGAAAATTCCCGGGAAAGCGATGGCATTGTTGACTTGGTTTGGGAAATCACTGCGACCCGTAGCTACAATAGCTGCGCCAGCGGCTTTGGCCTTGTCAGGCATGATTTCAGGAGTGGGGTT
>JAEYUN010000025.1 GCA_023432475.1 Candidatus Parcubacteria bacterium
AAATAAGTAGAGCCCCGCTAGCGCGAGGCTCTACTTAGGTTAGGAGCGCGGGCGCTAGCGAGGCTAGCCTCGGAGCGGGGTGGAGTTGGGTGTCAGCCGCCTGGGGTCGTAGCTGGTGAGGTAGCCGTCGTTGGGTCGGATGCTCAACGACTTCTTCGTACCGGCTGGACTTACCAGCGCTGCCAGACGCTTGGCATACTTGTGGTTGGGGTTCGCCGCAAGCCAGGCTTGGAGCTTGTCCAGGTCGACCGTGCGGACACGAACGACTTGACCAACTTGCTTGAAGATGCCCGCCCTGAGAGCCAAGCGAACTGCCTCTGCTTGGTCGGTGACGGCGGCCTCAACGGGCGTTGTCCGACTCCTGACGACCGCGAAGGTTGTGGCAAACGACTTCGCCTTGTCTTTCCCTTCGCCCGGGAACAGCTCGTCGTCGTGAGCGACAATGAGCTGGTGCAGTTCTTTGATAAGGCCGTCGATATCGGCTTCATCTTGGCCGTGGTTGGTGATCTGTTCCCACCAAGCCTTGAGCTTGGCGAGTCGCCGGTCGTAGACGAGCCGGCGGGCGGCCAGCTGGCGCTGCCAGCCGAACAGCGTCTTGGCGAGCGCGTCGACGCGCTTGACGGCGGAGTCGCCGGTCAATTTAACCACCTCTTTCTTTTCGATGTACTCTTTGGGCTATTCATAATTATAAAACTAAAATAGAGTTATAGCAAATTGAGTCTATGAGTAGATATTGAGACTAAAAATATCAAAAAAAGGAAAACCCCGAAGGGTTTCCTTTTTTCAAGAAGGACTCCTTCGGGGTGCTAGTCGCAGGTGGGGCAGTTGCCGACGAGCGGCAGCTCGATGAAACACTGGGGACAGACGGGTTGGGACGTCTTGATCTTCACCTTGACGGTGATCGACGTGCCGGTGTGTGGTGGCCGTCCCAGGTGAGAGAGGCCATTGGGCCAACTGATCTCGTCGATTCCCACTCCGAGGGCACGTGCGAGATCCGAGGCGACACCAACGTTGGTCTTGAACGGCCCTTTACCATTATGAATGGTCTGGATGGCCGTCCGAGAAATGCCGGAGTCACGCATGAGTTCCGTATCGGATACCCCGAGGATATCCTGGGCTTCCCGAAGTGTGTACTTCGGTCGCAGTGAGTCGTGACCCACTTATACCACCTACCTTTCGAGTAGCGTGTAGGATTGTACCTACATATTATTATTGTAGCACAAAACACTAATAAAGTCAACCCCAGTAAACAAATAGGGACTATTGTTGAGGTTTTGCTGTACAATAAGGCTATAAATAAGAGGAGGGTCTATGTTCTGGAAGAAAAAAGAAACGGTGGCTCCCTGGATGCGGTGGTCACTGGTAGCGGCGTTCGCGGCGGCGTTGACCTTGAACGTTCTAGCCGCAACGACGACGGTTTTAGGGGGAATGATGACTGGTCAGGTGTCTGACGCCTACCTCAACTTGTTCGCGCCAGCCGGTACGACATTTAGTATCTGGAGCGTTATATATCTGCTGCTCATTGGCTTTACGGCCTACGTATTTGGTCTTGGCCGACCGAAAAAGTCTGCCCTAAAAGACGAGAAGCTAGCTAGCGTAACGCGCTTGCTGACCATAAACGTCCTGCTGAACGGCGTCTGGATATTGGCCTGGCAGTACCAAGTTATCTGGCTCAGCATGTTGCTGATAATTGCCATACTCGTAACCCTGGTTATGATAACTAACCAGCTGCGTGGGGTTGAGCTAAAAGGGCGCGAATATGCTTTGGTTAAGCTGCCGTTTTCAGTCTATTTCGGATGGATAACAGTCGCGACTATCGCTAACATCACTACCTGGCTAGTCAGTATTGGCTGGAATGGTTTTGGTCTTCGCGAAGGAGTCTGGATGGTAGCGGTGCTGCTAGTGGGATCAGCTATAGCGCTGTTTACGGCTAACCGCAACCGCGACTGGGCTTACTTGGCAGTGGTAGTTTGGGCCTACGCCGGAATACTAGTCAAACACTTGTCACCCGGTGGCTTTGACGGTGACTATCCGAGTGTGATTGTGACGCTGGGCGTGCTGTTGTCGGTGCTTGTTATGTCAACATTACTCTTGGCTAGGCAGTGGTGGGCAGAGACTAAAAATTAGCACGGTTGACTAAACTTAGAAGGTTGTGGCATACTATCAGGCGCTATCTTCTGGAGGCGTATAACCTACTGCCAAACGAAGAAGCACTTTAAACAGGCCGTGCAATAAAGAAACGGACTCGCCTAACATGTGAGTCCGTAACTTTGTCAGTCGGCAAAACCACACCACCCTAGAGGAAGGCAGGGAGACCATGGCCCAAAAGGTCATTCCCAACAACTGGTTCTTTGGCGGACGAGGTCGGGCAGAGATGCCCCAAGCCTCCGTGCAGGGAGCTTCCGTCCCGTCGTTCATGCTGCCGAGTCAGTTGAACGGGGCACCGAGCATCCAGTACAACCCGCACGCGCTGAGTCAGCGGTAAGGGGTGGTAGCACTCAGGCTAGATCGAATTGTTTGGGTGTTGCGTTTTTGCTCCCAAATCGTTCAATCGTCACGGCCTGTTTGCTACTCCTTTTCGTTTTGTATAATCACTCTTTTTAGGGCGGTTTTTGGTATTTGAAAATAATGACTAAGAGTGCATACTAGAATTATCACTATAAGGGAGGTAAGTATGCTCAAGGATCACAAAAGATTTAACAAGGTCGTCGTTGACCACGGCCCGCTTGGTTTCGTTTTCTTCATGGCTTACGTTGGAGCGTTAGTCTACTTTATTGAGCAGACTGGTGGGGCATTTTGGCCGGTTATTTTAGCCTTCTTTCAAGCTGCCGTTTGGCCGGCATACGTGCTCTACCACGTTCTAGCCTTGCTTGGCGCTTAAAAAATAGCCTCTTAAGTAACGGTTAGCGTCCTTCATGACTTGCATATTTATTGTGTTAGTGCTATAATTGGTCTATTGCATCCGAATGGATACCGTCTCTAACTCTGATTAGATATCAAAAGGTTCTCGCTGTTCGTCTGCAGCGATATTACTTTTGATGCCCTAAAAAGGGCAAGGAGACACATGTCTTACTATAAACATCGTTCGACTTCGACGCGGCCAAGCCGTGCCGGTAGTCGGCATTTTGCGCCGTCGAAACGGCCAAGCCGTAATAACAAACACGGCGTATATATAAATCCAAGCCGCTTTATCAACCGGGCTATTGCCGTGGCTGACGAGGTTGTCTACGAACCACAACATAGTTTTTTGGACTTTGGTTTTAGCGAACAGTTGCAACGCAATATCGACGCCAAAGGTTACACGGCGCCAACTCCTATTCAGGACCAAGCAATTGAGTTGATCATGCAGAGCCGTGATGTTGTTGGACTAGCCAATACCGGTACCGGCAAAACAGCCGCCTTTGTCCTGCCGATCATCGACAAACTAGCCGGAAGGGCACCGTTCCCTACGGTTATCATCATGGCACCAACCCGGGAACTGGCCATGCAGATTGACGACGAATTTCGCAGCTTCTCGAAAGATATGCGCTTATATTCTACTTTAGTTGTCGGCGGTGCAAATATCGACCGTCAGATTCGCGAACTCAAGCGACAACCTCATGTTATTATCGGTACGCCCGGTCGACTGAAAGATTTGTTGATGCGCCGAGTATTGAAACTAGAAGGCATCAAGTGCTTGGTTCTTGACGAAGCCGACCGGATGCTCGATATGGGCTTTATAAACGATGTCCGGACTATCGTTCAGGCCATGCCGGTCGAGCGCCAGACCCTGTTTTTCAGTGCTACTATGACGGCTAGTATCCGCAGCCTGATTGGCGAATTTTTGAATGAGCCAACTGAAATATCGGTGCGTACCGCCGATACCAGCGAGTCGGTTGACCAAGATGTGGTTTATGCCAGCAGTAAAGAAGAAAAAATCGAAAAACTCTTCAATATGCTGAGCGAACCAGCTTTCGAGAAACTACTTATTTTTGGTGAAACCAAACATGGTGTTCAGCGTCTGTCGGATCATTTGGAAAAAAGCGGCATCGCTTCGGTGGCTATTCATGGCAACAAGTCGCAGTCCCAGCGCCAACGGGCACTCAAAGCCTTCAAAGATAACCAGGCCCGGGTTATGGTGGCGACCGACGTGGCGGCCCGTGGACTTGATATACCGAATGTTTCCCACGTTATAAACTTTGACCAACCAGCAACTTACGAAGACTATGTTCACCGTATTGGTCGCACTGGTCGCGGTAGTGCCCGTGGCAGCGCTTTAACCTTCGTGTCCAAAAACGCCTAAATAACTCACTAATATTATCTACCATGTTGTTAGTGGCAGATTGAGTAAAACAGAGATATTTGGTACAATCTTGACTGGCTCATCTCTAGTATTTAGGGAAAAGAGCAGCCCGAGCGTCGGATTAATTCCGCGCCCGGCGCGACGAGAAAGACCGTAGGTTTGTCTCTGTTATGTTTGTTGGGGATTGGCCAAGCGGTAAGGCACTGGGTTCTGGTCCCAGGATCGGGGGTTCGAATCCCTCATCCCCAGCCACGCTAGAACCGGACTTTTACGTCCGGTTTTTGCGTGGCTATGCGATTCTGAATCCGAACGCTCGTAGAGCGAACGAAGTGAGCGTGGGGTTCGGCGTAGCGCAGTGAAGCCAGAAAAGCA
>JAEYUN010000030.1 GCA_023432475.1 Candidatus Parcubacteria bacterium
ATCTCTTGACTAGTGAGCTGTTACGCACTCTTTAAATGAATGGCTGCTTCTAAGCCAACATCCTAGCTGTTTAAGAAATCTCACCTTGTTTCCCACTGAGTATATATTTAGGGACCTTAGACGATGGTCTGGGCTGTTTCCCTTTCGAGCGCCGAGCTTAGCCCCGACGTTCTAACTGCCATGATTACACAATCAGTATTCGTAGTTTGTTAAGGGTGAGTAGTCTTGCGACCCTCAGTCCTTTACAGAGCTCTACCCCTGACTGCTACTACATGACGCTAGCCCTAAAGCTATTTCGAGGAGAACCAGCTATCTCCGAGTTCGATTGGCATTTCACCGCTAACCACAGGTCATCCAAGACATTTGAAACTGTCCCTGGTTCGGTCCTTCACTGCGTGTTACCGCAGCTTCAACCTGCCCATGGTTAGGTCACCCGGTTTCGGGTCTAATCCTCAAGACTTAAATCGCCCTATTCAGGCTCGCTTTCACTTCGGCTCCGTCATTTGACTTAACCTTGCCTTGAAAATTAACTCGCTGGATCGTTCTACAAAAAGCACGCCGTCACCGGACAAGCCGGCTCCGACTCCTTGTAGGCACACAGTTTCAGGATCTATTTCACTCCCCTCCCGGGGTTCTTTTCACCTTTCCATCACTGTACTTGTTCACTATCGATCGCATAGTATGTTTAGCCTTGGCAGGTGGTCCTGCCGGATTCAATCAGGGTTTCTCGTGCCCCGACTTACTCGAGAAAACAAATATAAGGTCAACGTCGCTTTCATATACGCGGCTATCACGCTGTTTCGCGGAACTTTCCAGTTCCTTCTACTAGCAACGCCGATTTCTTACCTTACCCGGACAATGATAGTCGCCGGTCGCAAATCAGAATGTTTGATAAATCAAACGCTCTGACTTGGTCATTTGTAAACTCACAACACCCTATTATCATTCGTCTATCAACTTATCTTGCATAAAAGCAAGAAGATAATAAGGTTTGGGCTCTTCCCATTTCGCTCGCCACTACTTTGGGAATCGTTATTTACTTTCTTTTCCTCGCCCTACTAAGATGTTTCAGTTCAGGCGGTTCCCTTTCAATTACCCTATGTATTCAGGTAACGATAGACTGACATGACTCAGCCTGGGTTTCCCCATTCGGAGATCTCCGGATCACAGCTTGTTGACAGCTACCCGAAGCTTATCGCAGTCTTCCACGTCCTTCATCGGTACTATGCGTCTAGGCATCCACTATGTGCCCTTGAGTACCTTTTTATGCATTGGTCTTGACTAGCAGTTGGTTTGCACCAAATACTACGCTTCTCTTCGAGAAGCTTATATTCGCCTGCGTAAACGCAAGCAAATGATACCGTCAATTCCTTTGTCTTATCATCAAAATTTGAACAAATTGTTAAGCTGCCTGCGACCTTCCGCTAATTAGCTGGTTGAGACCACACGCTTACTCCTGGCCGTAGCAGGTGTATTACCGCGTGAACTCAAGCCCATTCAGTGTATCAATGTGTCTAACAGATTGTAAAGGCTAAAATCGTTGTGATTTTACTAACACCATTACCTCTGTTAAAAAGCTTGGGATGGCTTTGGGGATAAAAATAACCTCCGCCGATCGTCTTTTATTCAATCGCTAGAGGTTTCATGAAAGAAACATTGCTGTCGAGGAACTATTATACAGATGCTGAGCCCGATTTGCAACCCTTTAATGAGACGTATTTTTGCCCTGGACTATAAACCTGGTGGAGTGTCCCGGGTTTAAAACCCGGTTCACCCCTCGTTTGGTGGAGATACAGAGACTCGAACTCTGGACCCCCTGCTTGCAAAGCAGGTGCTCTAGCCAACTGAGCTATATCCCCGTATATGGTGGGGCTATCTGGACTCGAACCAGAGACCTCGTCATTATCAGTGACGCGCTCTAACCAGCTGAGCTATAGCCCCAATCAAAAAAGGTGCGACCTCTCGCGAAGTCGACTGCTATTGTAGCAAACCAACAGATTAATCGCAACAAAAACTCCGCCTATTATGGCGGAGTTTTATCTCACAACTTGGCAGTGCAGTCATTATCGTCAAAAATTTTGAACTTTGTCTCTCCCCGAAGGGATACGTTGTTATGTAAGCTCAGCATAACACTCGAGACCGACCTAGCTCAACTCATGATTGCTCGATAAGTTGGCATAGCTTCTCCCTAGAAAGGAGGTAATCCATCCGCACCTTCCGGTACGGATACCTTGTTACGACTTAACCCCAATCATGCCCCCCACCTTAGGCCGACGAATCGGACTTCGGGTGTTGGTCACTCTCATGGTTTGACGGGCGGTGTGTACAAGACCCGGGAACGTATTCACCGCAACATGCTGATCTGCGATTACTAGCGATTCCGACTTCATAGAGGCGAGTTTCAGCCTCTAATCCGAACTGGGACCGGCTTTGATGGGATTTGCACCCCCTCGCGGGTTAGCTGCCCATTGTACCGGCCATTGTAGCGCGTTTCTAGCCCAAGACGTAAGACTAATACTGACCTGACATCATCCCCCCCTTCCTCCCCGTTACCGGGGCAGTCTGAATAGAAAAATCCAACTATTCATAAGGGTTGCGCTCGTTGATGGACTTAACCAAACATCTCACGACACGAGCTGACGACGGCCATGCAAGATCTGTCACCAGGTTCAATAAAGCACTTACTCCTTTCGGAGTAATTCCTGGGATGTCAAGCCTTGGTAAGGTTCTTCGTTTATCATCGAATTAAAGAACACGCTCCACCGCTTGTGCGGGTCCCCGTCAATTCCTTTATGTTTTAGCCTTGCGGCCGTACTCCACAGGCGGGATGCTTAACGCGTTAGCTTCGCTACGGAGGGGGTCGATACCCCCCACAGCTAGCATCCATCGTTTACGGCGTGGACTACCCGGGTATCTAATCCGGTTCGCTCCCCACGCTTTCGTGCCTCAGCGTCAGAAATGGTCCAGTAGCCTGCCTACGCCATTGGTGTTCCTTCTTATATCTACGGATTTCACTCCTACACAAGAAATTCCAGCTACCTCTACCATTCTCGAGCTTACCAGTTTGGATAATAGTCTGTATGGTTGAGCCACCAGATTTCACTATCCACTTAATAAGCCGCCTACGCAACTCTTTACGCCCAGTCACTCCGGATAACGCTTGGGTCCTACGTATGACCGCGGCTGCTGGCACGTAGTTAGCCGACCCTTATTCGTATATTACCGTCATATTCTTCGTATACAAAAGCTGTTTACGACCCGAAGGCCTTCATCCAGCACGCGGTGTTGCTCCATCAGGGTTGCCCCCATTGTGGAAGATTCCTAACTGCTGCCTCCCGTAGGAGTCTGGACCGTGTCTCAGTTCCAGTCTGGCTGATCATCCTCTCAGACCAGCTACGGATCATCGGCTTGGTGAGCCATTACCTCACCAACTACCTAATCCGACGCAGGCCGTTCCCATAGCGAATAAATTCTTTAATCCGAAGATCGTATGCGGTATTAGACTCAATTTCTTGAGCTTATCCCTCACTTTGGGGTACGTTCCCACGCGTTACTCAGCCGTCCGCCGCTCGCCGGCGCTCACGATTCTCTCCTCTTGCCTCTTCCGGGATACGAAAGATGAGAAGCGAATTGTGAGCCCGCTGCCGCTCGACTTGCATGTTTTAGGCACACCGCCAGCGTTCATCCTGAGCCAGGATCAAACTCTCCATAAAAGATGTGGTCTTTAGACCACATACTGACGAAATGACTTGCACTGCCAAATTGTGAATTGACATCTGTTACTTCCTCAAAAGGACTTCAGACTGCTACCCAGTCTACTCTTTCTTTTAGCCTATGTCAACACTTAAAAGCGGCTTAAACTGTTATAAATATTGCAACAACTGCTGCAATGACTAAACCAAGTAAAAATCCGACGACTACTTCGAGTGGTTTATGCCCCAAGGCTACCCTAGGTAATACCTCGCCAGTCACTCGTGATTTTTCGAGCAATTTAACGAGAGCTAATCCTTGCTCCCCTATGGAACGACGTGCCACCATAGCATCATAGATAGTGATAACGGCAAAAGTACCAGCTACGGCAAACAAGTCACTAAAACCCTCATGGAGCAATATAGTTCCAGCAAGGGCTGTGACAACTGCCGTATGGCTACTAGGCATATTGCCGGTCCGGAACCAGAGGCGCCAAGATCTCTCTCTTTTTAACAAACTAATGACGTATTTTATAGTGTGGGCTAAAAGATAGCCGAGCGCCGGCGCCAAAATATAAGCCCAACTACTCTTCATCTGTTACCTCTCCATCATCTTCATTTGGTTGTTCTTGAATTAGACCGATAGACGCAACGCTATCGTCACCATTTAGCCGCATAACTCTTACACCCTGGGTTGTGCGACCAAGGGTCGGAATGTCTTTCAAGCCAACTCTTATGGTTTGCCCCTTATTGGAAATCATCAATACTTCAGATGTGTCCTCCTCCAACGCCTGCACGGTGATCAAGTTGCCGGTCTTAGCGGTTACAACTGCTGCCTTAATACCCACACCACCTCTTTTGTGAGTTGGGAAGTTCGGTACTTTGGTCATCTTACCGTAACCCTTTTCGCTCATAACTAGTAACTTACGGTCCTCTTTAGCAAGATCCATACCAACCACCCTATCACCCTGACGTAGGCGTATGCCGCGCACACCGCGTGCTGCCCTTCCCATTGGCCGAGCGTCTGACTCCTTAAAACGAATTGCTTGACCAAATGCCGTCGATATCACGACTTCATCTTCGCCATTGCTCATACGAACCCAACGTAACTCATCATCTTTATCTAAGTTGATAGTAATAAGACCGCTGTTTCGAATATTGGCATAGTCCTTTATAGGTGTCTTTTTAACCGTTCCGTGGGTCGTAGCCATGAAGAGATATCCGTCGTCGGAGCGATCTTTCTCTAGTTTTATCATGGAGGTAATCTTCTCTTCTGGCTGCAGTTGAAGCAGGTTAACTACCGCTACACCCTTAGCTTGGAGTCCAGCGGCCGGTACTTCATAAGCCTTAAGCCGGAATACCCGACCTTTATTAGTAAAGAAGAGCAGCCAATCATGAGTACTGGCAGTCACCAGTTGGTCGATAACATCTTCTTCTTTAGTGGTCATACCGCGCTTACCTTTACCGCCCCGATGCTGTTTTTTATAGTCGGTAGCAAGAGTGCGCTTGATGTAGTTTTCAGTTGTGAGAAGTACAACGACATTTTCATCAGGTATAAGTTCCTCGTCTTTAAACTTACCGAGTTCTTGGTTGATGATCTGTGAACGGCGCGCGTCACCGTACTTCTCTTTCATTTCGAGCAGCTCAGACTTGATGATGTTCAATATTTCTTGTTCGCTGGCGAGGATGACCTCGAGGCGTTTAATCAGTTCAATCAACTCTTTCAATTCGTTTTCGATTTCTTGGCGTTCCAGCCCAGTTAACCGCCTCAGTTGCATAGCCAAAATAGCTTTGGCCTGTATCTCGCTTAACTTAAATTGGGCGATTAAATTAGCTTGAGCTTCCTCGGTAGTTTTAGAGGCTCGAATAGTTTTAATAACCTCATCGATATGATCGAGAGCTATTTTCAAACCCTCTAATATATGGGCTCGTTCTCGAGCTTTACGCAGCTCAAATTCAGTGCGACGTCTAACGACATTCTGACGATGCTTGATATACTCACTCAGGATTTCATGAATACCCAAGACTCGTGGCTGTATACCATCGATCAGGGCTAGCATATTGAAGTGGAAGGAGCTTTGCAAAGCAGTCATTTTGTAAAGCTGGTTCAATACCTTCTTGGGGTAAGCATCTTTACGAAGCTCAATGACAACTCGAACTTTGCCCCGGGCACTTTCGTCGCGAATATCACTAATAGCCGCCAACTTCTTATCTTTCACCAGTTCGGCAATTTTCTCTATCATCGTTGCTTTATTTACAGCATATGGTATCTCTGATATAACTATCTGATGACGGCCCTTTTTGGTCTCCTGGATTTCAGCAACCGCCCGAATAACCACACTGCCACGTCCGGTAGCATAGGCTTGGCGCATCGGAGCACCGCCATAGACAATGCCGCCCGTCGGAAAATCCGGACCCTTAACATGAGCCATGATATCGTCGAGCGTGACATCTTCCCCTTTGTCTATCATGACTATGATGGCGTCAACTAACTCGCCAAGGTTGTGCGGCGGTATGCTTGTCGCCATACCCACCGCGATACCCATCTGTCCATTGAGCAGTATGTTCGGTAGTTTAGACGGCAAGACCACCGGCTCTCTTTCAGAACCATCGAAATTATCGCGGAAATCAACCGTTTCCTTGTCGATATCGACCAGTATCTCTTCGGCATGGCGATTGAGCCGAGCTTCGGTGTAGCGGTGGGCCGCTGGCGGGTCTCCGTCCATCGACCCGAAGTTACCTTGGCCTTGAACTAACATATAGCGCATATTCCAGTCCTGAGCCAAGCGTACCATTGAGTCGTAAATGGCAGAATCGCCATGTGGGTGGTATTTACCCATGACATCACCGATGATACGGGCGCTTTTACGGAAAGCCGCATTAGACCGGTTGCCGTTTTGATTCATCGAATAAAGTATACGGCGGTGCACGGGCTTCAGGCCGTCACGAACATCCGGCAAAGCGCGGTCGATGATAACACTCATCGAATAACGCAGGAAGCTCTCTTCCATAACGTGCTCAACAGTGCGATGTTCTAATACTTTAGAGTGGTCGATGTCTTGCTGCTCGATAACTTCTCCCTCGAGCGGTTGATTTAGTTCTTCGTTCATATCGGCATTCCCTTCCTAAATGTCCAAGTCTTCCTGGCTAACAAATTTGGCTCTGGTCTGGATGAAGTTCTTACGCAGCTCAACCTCGTCGCCCATTAATTTGGTAAATATGGCGTCGGCTTTTTCAGCATCCTCTACTTTAACTTGCACCAGTACACGGTTCTCAGGATTCATAGTAGTTTCCCATAACTGTTCGGCGTCCATTTCACCGAGACCTTTGTAGCGCTGGAGCATCGATACGCCAGCCTGCTTAACCCGGTCTTGGCTTTCGTCAATATTAGTGCCGCTCTTACGCCGCTCTTCGATTAATTGATCGAGGGTAGACTCTTTTTCTTCGTCGCTATAGACATATATCTTGCGACTCGTCCCCACCCTTAGCAGATAAAGTGGTGGTTTGGCTAAATAAATATGTCCAGCATCAACCACGTCCCTCATATAACGGAAGAAAAACGTCATGAGTAGAGTAGCGATATGGCTACCGTCAACATCGGCATCGGTCATGATAATAATTCTGTGGTAACGCAAACCGTTTAAATCGAACTGATCACCTATGCCCACACCCATACCTTTTATAAGTGAGACAATTTCGTTGTTAGCTAGCATTCTGTCGAGTCGAGCCCGTTCTGTATTGAGCACTTTACCCCTTAAGGGTAAGATTGCCTGGGTACGGCTGTCGCGGCCAGATTTCGCCGAACCACCAGCTGAATCACCCTCCACAATATACAGCTCGCACTCCGCCGGATCCTTACTAGAGCAGTCGGCCAGTTTGCCCGGTAGATTCAGGCCATCGAGCGCACCTTTGCGCATAACGTTTTCACGCGCCGCCCGCGCTGCTTTACGAGCTCGAGCCGCTAGAATTGCTTTGCCGACAACCTTTTTAGCTATGGCAGGGTGTTCTTCAAGGTAGTAGCTGTAATATTCGTTCATCACTTGTTCGACGTAACGGCGAACCTCGGGATTACCGAGTTTGTTCTTGGTTTGTCCTTCAAACTGAGGATCAGGGAGTTTTACTAAAATAACAGCTGTTTGGCCCTCACGAATATCATCACCACTCAAGTTTTCTTCTTTTTCCTTGAGTAGGCCGCTTTTGCGAGCATACTCATTAATAACTCTCGTCATAGCGGCCCTGAAACCGATTAGGTGAGTACCGCCGTCGGGGTTAATAACGTTATTAGCAAAGGCCCGCACATTCTCGTTAAAGCCATCGTTATATTGAACGGCCACTTCGATAACACTGTCCTCGATGGGTTTTTCGATATAGAAAATATCGTCATCCACCGTATCTTTACCGATATTAAGGTGTTTAACGTAACTCTTTATGCCGCCTTCGAAATAAAAGGTGAATCTAGCGCTAGTCCGTTCGTCAACTACGCTAGCGCGCAGGCCTTTCGTCAAATAAGCTTGGTGGCGCAAATAACTAAGCACCCACTGGTAATCAAACTCAACCGTCTCTTTAAATATAGTTGGATCAGGATAGAACGTAATGATGGTGCCACGGGGCTGGTCGGTTTTACCTATCTTTTTTAGCTCAGACTTAGGGATGCCTTTAGAAAATTCGATTTCATAAAGATAACCGTCTTTAACAACCTGGGCAATAAACTTTTCTGACAGAGCGTTGACAACTGACGATCCGACGCCGTGTAGACCACTGGAAACTTTATAACCACCGCCGCCGAACTTACCGCCGGCATGCAAAATAGTCAGGACAGTTTCAAGTGTACTCTTACCCGTTTTAGGATGTACATCTATTGGTATGCCCCGACCATCATCGCTCACCCGACAACCACCATCGGCTAGAAGTTCGATATTGACCATAGAGCCGTGACCGGCAATAGCCTCGTCGACGCAGTTATCGGCAATCTCTTTAATCAGATGGTGTACACCGTCATAACCGGTACTACCGATATACATTCCTGGTCGTTTACGAACCGGCTCAAGTCCTTCAAGCACTTGAATCTGAGACGCGTCATATGACGCTGTGGCTTTTTGTTTGGACATTACTCCCTCTCTTGTCTTCTGGAACTATTTACAACTACTCTATTATAACTGGCAATTATTGTTCAATCAACCTATTGCATTGAACATAATTATTATGCTAAAGTCTAGCTTAGGAGTTGAAAACAAAAATAACTACTTATGTTTAGAAAGCTAGTATCGAACTTGCCTTTCTCACCCGCTCTCGTTGGACAGTTGGGGTTTTACGCACGCCGGCTTCGCCGTGAAGAGGTTACCCGTCGTAGCGGTATCGTTATGACTGTCCTGGCTCTCGTTATCCAGTCCTTAACTGTTTTCGTGCCCTCAACTTCAGCTAATTCATCGCACCCGTCAGATTTAATTAGAGGTGGCGTAGACAGTATCAGCGAATTGCTCAAGCACTACGATAACTCAAATAACGACTTTAAAAGAATCATGGATTACGCTGGCATCACCCGCGCCGAACTAAAGTCTATGAAAAAGACTTCGATCAACTCACGCGACCACGGTACGGGTAAGGGCCAGTGGTTAAGCTGGGGTCGAGTTTCTCGCATGTCGGCCGCCAAAGGCGAAGTAAAGCATGAAGTCGGTAATTCTACTGTCTATTCACGCCCATTATGGCGACTAGATACTACTAGCTGGACCAAAAAACATGGCTCAACCTACACCGCTTTCGTCGGCAATTCTACCAAGATGGGTAGATTCGCCATAATATTGGACTGCGGCAATCTAGTAACAACCAAGAACCCGCCAGCACCAGTCAAGAAAACAACTGTCTGCCGACCGGGTGTCGGTGTAATCACAATCAAAGAAAGCGAAAAGAAATCAACTGACTTGCCCGCCGACAGTCCCGAGTGCAAACCCAAATCCGCTAGTTGCTCCAACTTAGTGGTCAGCAAAATAGACAGGACTAAGTTCAACTTAAAAGCAAGCGCCAAAGCCGATAACGCCAAAATCAGCGCTTACGTCTTCACGGTGCGGAAAAATAATGCCTCTGGTGCTACAGCCGTCACCAAAACGGTCCAAACCAGTGCCTTGAGCGCCGAAACCGGCACTATTGAATTAAGTGAGCCCGGTAACTATTACATGGACGTTGTAGTAAAGACTTCACTTGGTGACCAAAAATCACCGAACTGTATCTATAATCTCACCGTAGCCCCGCCGGAAAAGTGCGAGTTCAACCCTAGCCTCCCCAAAAATGACCCTGAATGTCAACCTTGCCCTGGCAATCCACAGCTCTGGGTCAATAGCCCAGAATGTAACCCGATAGTAGTCGAGTCGAAGTCCGCCAGCAACCTGACACAGGGCGTATCCGACGCCACTACAGTGAGCGCTGAAGCCAGCGATCGCATAGAATACAAAATCAGTATAACCAACGCCGGTAAGGTACCAGCTACCGCCACTTTTAAAGAAGAGTTGGATGATGTACTAGAATACGCTACCATGCAGGAATATGGCGGTGGTACGTTCGATCAAACCACCAAAACTTTGACCTGGCCTACGGTCACGCTGGCCGCCGGCGAGTCGCAAACCAGAACTTTCGCGGTCACCTTGCTGCCAACTATACCATCGACCGCTCGCGGCACTTCCGAACCTACCTCGTACGACTGTGTTATGAATAATACTTTCGGCGATAATCTACAGATACCAGTCAAATGCGACACACCGAAATTTATCGAGGAAACGGTTTCCGAGCTACCCAAAACTGGCCCTCGTGAAAACCTGATCTTTGCTGGTGCCCTACTGGCAGTTGTCAGTTTCTTTTGGGCCAGATCGCGACAATTAGGCAAAGAGGTTCGTTTGGTACGCAAGGATTTTAGCGGGAGTACGATCTAGAGGAGTATCTTATGAGCAATAACCCTGAAATATTTACCGGTAACCAAAGTGAACGTAGCTCTGAGATCGAACGTGCTGCCGGCGAACGAGCTGCTGAACTACAAAAATCTGCCGAGAATCAAGTCGAACGCACCGGTGAAGCTAAGACTGAAGCCATCGAAAAAGCTCGCAGCGAAACCCAAGAAGCCCTCCTTAGCAAAGAGCGTGGTGGGGCCGAGAAAAAAAGCGGCGGTGAACCTAGTGGGCAAAACGCTCGCAAGATAACCAAAAAAGACAAAGAGGTGGCCTACCAGCAAACGCTGAAGGAAATCCGCTCACAGATGAATGCCCCGGCACGAACTTTCAGTAAAATAATTCATAATCAGGTGGTCGAGCGAGTCAGTGACATTGTCGGCAACACCGTTGCCCGTCCGAACGCTATTATATCTGGTAGTACCGCAGCCCTCGTGTTAGTGTCGGCAGTCTATATAATTGCCAAGCAGTATGGCTATCCAATGTCGGGCTTTGAGACTATCGGCGCCTTTATTATAGGTTGGTTGATTGGTTTGATTTACGACTACGCCAAAGTAACTATTAGCGGTGGCAAAAGCCGTAGTTAAACAGTCTAGTCTTTTAAGCCCACCTAAAGAATAGTTATTCTTCAGTCTTGCCTCTATGAGACAAGTTACCTTTAAGGTCAATGTAAATCTCATCGATCGGGTTAGCTTCAGTCGCATCTTGGGATACTTCGTCGCTCGGTCGCTTTTTCGGAACCTTAAGAGTGTCCGGCGGGGTTTTACTACCGAGTTCGCTGGCTATACTTTTAGCTTGTGCCATCGGCGCCACCAATGAAGGCGCTTCGTTGGAAGCTGCCGTATCAGGCTGGCGAGAAGTAGTGGTTGCCGTTTTAGACGTTGTGGCGCTAGGTTGTAATACCGGAGCGGTGGGTTGAGCCAACCCAGGATTAGTCGAGGTGTTAGTGGCTTGCTTTCTCTTTGACAGCCACTCATCCAAGAATGATGAATTATTAGAGCCCGCCGCAGTAGTTCCGCCCCCAGCCTGTAGTCTAGCCTCAAACTCTCGTTTTTTTGCCTCCCTGGCTGCATCTCCGGACCTGAGACGCGTAAATATCTCTTTCTCGACCTCGGCACGAGGACGCCCATATTTAGCCGCTGAGAGACGCTTTAGCGCGCTAGCTAGCTGCGGATTAGTTTGACCTAGCATAGGGGTTGATGACATGCTAAACGGTGCGGATGGTACCCCATTTAACTGGATTACCGACACCCATTCCATATTGGGTAACTTGGTCAGATCTTCAGCATCAAAAACTGGTTGAAATCTTTTTTCCATCAGCTCAGCGTCGGTCATGCCGATACGCCCAGATACGATAGTACCCACATTTCCGATGATTGCTTCGCGAATCTTATCAGTTAACTGAGAAACGAACTGGTTAGCCAAGATTAGGTTGAGACGGTATTTACGAGCTTCAGACAGTATCGACTCAAAGCTATCGGTTGCGAAATTCTGAAACTCATCGACATAAAGAGCAAAATCCTCTCGCTGATCTTCAGGCACATCTGCCCTACCCATGGCGGCCGCCTGGAACTTCATGACAAATATCATGCCCAGCAGCTGTGAGTTAAGTTCCCCGGTCTTACCTTTTGATAAATTAACCAGCAAAATCTTCTTGTTATCCATGATGTTACGAAGATTAAAGCCCGATTTTGTCTGACCGATGATATTGCGCATCATTTCATTACTCAAAAAAGCTCCGAACTTAGAGACGAACCAACCGAGGACTTCTGACTTATGGTAGTCACTCGTCTGGGCCATTTCCTTATTCCAGAAATCAAGTACCGTTTGGTCGGTGACATATTTAAGTTTCTCTTTTGTAAATGCGTCATCATTGAAAACTTGAGGAATATCAATAAAGGTTGAGCCATTGGGGTCGCTCATGATAGTCAAAGCAGCATTCCTAAACCAGTGCTCATAACGAGGGCCTATAATACCGGTGTGACCAGGGTCGTAAAGCCGATACAGCATGGCTATAGCTTCTTGCACCAAGAAGTCCCGCTGATCCGGTGTATCAAATTCGAACAGGTTAAGCCCTACCGGATTGGCCATCTCACCCGGGTTGAAGTAAATAACGTCTTCCACCCTTTCTTTTGGCACCATTCCGAGGAGAGCTTCGGCCGAGTCGCCATGCGGATCAATAAAAGCGAAGCCCTTACCGTCTAACATATCTTGCAGCGCTAGATTCTCTAATAGTTTCGACTTACCAGTACCGGTCTGACCGATTATATAAGTATGACGACGACGATCATTTGTGCTGAGCCTGACCTCCTTCTTAACGCCGCGGTAGACGTTGTAGCCAAGCAAGAAACCTTCGTTCATTGATTGGCGCGGCCCGTCCACCTGTTTGCTTGCTTGACGTTGTAATTGTGACGTCGGTGTGTTCTTTTGATCAGGCAGGTGAAAGAGGGTGGCTAGTTCAACACTATTCAAGATATTCTGTTTTATCTCTTGAGGGAAAAACCGAAATATAAACGCGGTGACAAACTGTTCAATATTACGTGTAACCGTAAATTTAAAGCCATTATTTGACGGCGAGTCAAACAAGGCAAAAGCAGCGACAACATTCTTCATCAACACCTGTGAGCGAGTAGCCGTTGTTGAAGAAGCAACGATTCTAATAAGCGTTTCATAACCCGGATGGCGAGTTTTTTCTTCCATAGACTCTACCAAAGCCTGTTCGAGCGAAGATAGCTGCTTATCTTCACCCTTAACCTCAGAGGCTTCCGGCGCCTTCCAAAGTGCTTCTAGTAAGTCTTTTGCACCCACCCCGCTAGCCGACAGTCCTTTTTTAACACCTTTGTCTTTACGAATCTTATCGGCCATCGAGAGTACTGACTTAGTCCACCCTTCCGCAGCAGGTCTTACTAATATTTGTATGCCTATACCGTCGTCTTTAGTGGCGGACGCCAACGAATTCAAAAGCGCCCTCATGGCATCACGTTTCGATTCTTGATAGGTCGCTATGGTATAGGCGTATGGCTTCTTTAGAGTAAATTCTCCCCCAATCGTGCCACTTATCTTACCAACTGGACTAAATATGTTCGGGTCTTCGACTTCTTCTAAACGAGCCGAGGGGTAAGCGGCAGCTATGGCTTGCTGGATAACATCTTGTAAGACGGTTGGTACGGCGACGTAATAATCAATCAGGCCGTTGGAGGCAATAACTTCAAAAGACATGTGTCGCTGACCGTATATCTTACTCTTGAACCCTTTGGTAGCGGTACTAGCGATAATATTGTAAAGAACCTGGGCTTGCGAGATAGCCTCATCGGTAACATCACGCTCATCTCTTCCTCCACTTTCGATGTCATCACTCGATGGCGGCAGATGTATTCGTAATGGAACCATTTTGAGCCCTCGCTCATAGTTCTTGGCTTCGCGCAGTACTCGCCGGTATTGTAAATAAAAAAACGCAATCACTACCGCTGCGATAACGATTACTACACCGAAGCCAATTAAAACGTCCGGAGACATAAGGAACCTAACCGTCACTTGATAGTTTTACGCTTTTGCCATAACGTTTTTGCAAGTAGTCGGCCTGTAGTCGACTAACCGCTTCGTCTTGGGCGTGGGGATCATTACGAGTTTCGGCCACTACTTTCTTAGCCTTCTCAACCCATTCTTTTTCAATCAGATCATCATCAGCGGCAACGGCTGGGTTGGTATCGTCTATAGGGGGTGAAGAATTAGTTGTATGGTCTACAACGGGGTCAATAACAGGTAGCGGTGGCGGTGTCGACGCAACGGCCACTAGACCTGAGGCGGGCGGATTATCAACGAAAGTCTCGCGAGACTCCTTGCCTTGCTCTACTATGGGTTGCGCTTCTGGTCCGCGAAGAGTTGGAACTGCAAATAACTCGCCAGACTTATCTGCCGGTTTCGGTGCATTCTCAGGACCGTTGTAAGGCGTCGGTAACTGTGGTTCCATTTGTTCTAAATTATAGCACGTTAATGCTTATACTAGGTCCTTTTAATGACGTAGAAAACAGCGATGCCAACAAAAATACCCACCAAGGTGATGTCACTAAGCCGAAGTTGGGCAAAAGACTGCATAGCCAGAAACAGGACAGGTACAAAAGCCAGGATACTGGCGATATAGTAAGACTTACGCACCCCTACTCGCCGTACAGCCGGACGGAAATTATCCTTAGTGGAACGAGTTAGACGCCTAAACCAGCCAATACCAAAGCGTAGCAAAACAAACAGTAGTGATAAGGTAAAAATATATACCAGCACAAACACACCAAGTATGCCGACGGGGCCAATCGCAACTGGATCGGTTGAAAAAAGAACAATCATAAGTAGCGCTGCACTTAACAGGGGTGATATTAACAAAAGACGCCCGATATTTCTTTGCATGTTTACCCCTCTATTATGACAAATATTTAATCAAAATAAAAAGCCCGAGCGACAAACGTTGACCATACATAAGCGGCTACATGCACCACTAAATATAAATACAAGGGCGCGTGCCACGATACGCAATCAAGTCTGTCGCTCAAGGCAACTGACCGCTCACCTCTTATTTATGAGGGAGCATGATATCGACGGCTATAAACGTTCAGAAGCTGAGCGTCCAGCCAGTTCGATGACGTTAGGCAACCCTAAAAATTTATGAAGATTGTATAGGTATTGCCAGTTCGTCACCGAACTAGTCGATATCACTTTAGTAACTGGAAGGTTCGAGCCTTTGCTTATTTTTTTGTCTTTTTGGACTTTTTGTTATACGCAAAAACCTAGACATATTTATAGCACCCTTATGCTTATTAAACAAGCTATAATATAGATTTTTTGTTGTAATTTACTATTGTTATATCCATCTTATCTATTTTCTAATCTGTTTTGTTGTTTTTATTGCAATATTGTTATCGTTGTATTATTTATTATTAATATGCTGTTGTATTTTACATTTATCGCACTTTACGTCTTTACTAACAACGTGGTCCTAGCTTCGATTGAGTTGCATCGAGTAGTAGTCATAAGAGTGAGTTATTTTCATAAACTGATACACCGGCTAACGGGTAAGTTAGTCGCGACATTTATGACAGCGACGGATGTCGAAACAATTAACAGCAAACTAATACCTCGAATTCTAAACATGATTCCCAATTGAAAAAATCTATTTATATAGATTCCCCGAACATGATGCCAGGAAGACCAAATAACTTAGTGGATTTAATAAATATGATCAACCAGCGCCTTCAAGGTGCTAGTCTCAGGCTCTATTGCTATTTATGGTAGTACGAGCGGTCTACGCTCGGCGAAAACAAGTCTAGTGCTAAGCGATTGAATTACCTTTTTGTAATGTTTCCCCCGGCCACTAGCAACTGTCATTCATACCGATAGCCTAGTGATGCGCATATCTCAACCCTGCCCTCAAATCAGCGAACTATCCCTATAAAGTCGACTTATCCACAGTTTTTGGATATGTAAAAAATACCATTGACACTAGCGTTTTAAGTCGCTATTATAGGGGTAGTCCTTGAATAAAAAACTTGTGCAAGGGCCAAAAATCAAAAATTACGAAAAAAAAGAAACAGCCGTTACTCGCAGACGGCTGTTTCGTTTATTGTGATAAAAGTTCTGGGTGGTCGAGTAGGCTCCAAATACCCCTGTCCTCGGTGCGAGCCGTCCAATAAAACCAACTCACACCAGCTCTTTCGAAAGCTTCTCGTTGTGCTCGGACATAAACAACGTAGTCGTCGGTCGTGTAGTTAAAACGTTTTCGTTGTAGAGACGGGCCGTATAATTCGCTCATAGCTGCGCTCCACTCCCCAACCACGACTGGTTGCCGGCGTTTATACCGACTTAGCTCTCTCGACCAACCAGTGGCTTTTTTTACATGGCCGGCTAGATCTAGGGCCCGATCTTCGTCAGTAAACAGCTGATACAAATGGCAGTCCAGGATAAGCCCGTCAATACTCAGTTGAGGTAATAGTTTTAGGGTCTCTTGTGGACGGAAACTATCACTCACTATAACCGACACGCCATGGTGACAGTTCTGCCTTACCAGCACTCCAGCCACTTTGTAAAACTCAAATAATGTCTCTAACGACAAGCTCCAATGAGGCTCATTTAGCAACTCAATGCCCACAAGAGCTTTGCGATGTCCATAGCTCTTAGTTAGCCTATCTAGAAAATCGTAGCTAAGCCTGATGTTATTAGGCGTGGCCCAAGCGATATCACCCGCTCTACCACTGTGATCCCAACCATTCTGTGAGCCGGGGGCGGCGTGAAAACAAAGTACGATGGACATCGCCCTTTCCTCAGCCCAGCTAAATAGTCTGTCGACATAAAGATCACCCCCGCCAGCGAAACCGTCGGCATCTTCAAACAACCAGTAGCCTACCGGCAGCCTTAACCCTTTAATGCCCTGGTTTTGTAAGCTATCAATATGGGTCTCGGTTATGAAATTATCGCGGTGGGCGCTCAGCCTGGTAAGAGCGGCCTCGTGACCGAGCTCGCGCATTAAGGAATATTCGTATGTGGCTTCGGTGCCGCTAAATACGCTGGGACTTATCCATTTCTCAAGGACCAACCAACCGCCTAAATTAACTCCTCGAATATTATCCATAAAGACCATTATAGTCTGCTATAGCCTGCTGGCGAGAAACGTAAAAACCCATCTCTTTTTCGAGATGGGCGCTTACGGTTTGGTGGAGCTGCCGGGTATTGCACCCGGGTCCGGCTGGTAACCTATCATCCGCCTACAAGCATAGTCGCTTCCAAAATTACTATCGCTGCTCGAGAAGCGACGAGAATACAACGAATAGTTCCGTGATTAAGAGGTCACCGGTAGGCACCACGGCTACCTACTAGTCAAGTCATATAAATATGACACCGCCAAAACCCGTATATGACGTCTAGGTGGCGATGGCTGACTAAAATTAGGCAGCGATAGCTACTGGGGCAACAGGAGCGAAAGCGCTATTGAACAGCTCAGCAGCTTTTGCAAATGGTTTTGCAGTTATAATACTGATTACGTCAGTGGTCGGCTTGCAGGATGATCTGTTAAAGTCCAGTCGTCGAAAGCATATTTCAGCCCCTCACCAGAGGTAGATTATAGCATAAAAATCCCAAAAAGGATATACTTAAAGCCACTATGATGGCACGAGTAGCATCAGCCACAACCATGGGGTTCGACGGTTACGTCATAGATGTGGAGTGCGATGCCAAAAGAGGACTACCGGGGCTGGCGATAGTCGGACTAGGCAACAAGGCTATTGATGAAGCTAAGGAACGCGTTCGTTCAGCGATCACTAATTCCCACCTTAATTTTCCCGCCAGTAAGATTACTGTTAACCTAGCCCCTGCTAATCTACCAAAAGATGGTTCGCATTTCGACGTCCCCATTGCGATCGCTATCATGATAGTTAGCGGCCAACTGAAACAAGCCACAGTTGACGGCATATTGTTCGTTGGCGAACTTAGTCTCAACGGCGAACTCCGGCCGATTCGGGGTAGTATTACGGCCGCTGAAACTGCCCGCAGCCACGGGTTTCATACCGTGATAGTCCCACAAGCTAACGCCACTCAAGCTGCGCTGGTTAAAGATATAACAGTTGTAGGCATTTCTAACCTCAGTGAGCTCTATTTGTACCTCATAGGTGAAAAAATGATACCAGCGTCCATACCCACACCAGATAAGAGAACGGTAGCCCACTCTATCGATATCGCGGATATTCACGGCCAAGCTCATGCCAAACGAGCCCTGATGGTTGCTGCCGCCGGTGGCCACAACCTGCTATTCGATGGTCCACCCGGGGCCGGTAAAACCATGCTGGCTAGAGCCTTAGTGTCGATACTACCGAGTCCGACGTATGAAGAACAGTTAGCTATCACTAAGCTACATAGTCTGGTCGGCGAAGCTACCGATAATATATTAAACATTCGGCCGTTTCGCTCACCTCACCACACTGCCAGTCAGATATCACTGATCGGCGGCGGAACCAAACCGCTACCAGGCGAAGTTAGTTTAGCGCACTGCGGCGTGCTATTTCTAGACGAACTACCAGAGTACGCCCGTTCTTCATTGGAAGCCCTCAGACAGCCCTTAGAGGACCGGGTGGTACATATCGCAAGGGCTGCCAACCGCGTATCATATCCGGCGAGTTTTATGTTAGTCGCTACTAAAAACCCTTGCCCTTGCGGTTATTATGGAGATCCTGATCACTCCTGTAGCTGTTCGCTACCCCAGATACTAGGCTACCAAAAGAAAATCTCTGGACCCTTACTTGATAGGATAGATATGGTTGTACCGGTGGCTCGGGTAGATGAGAAAAATTTACTGCGTAAAAGTGCAGCGCCCCAAAGCGATATAATTCGACTGAAGGTCGAAGCAGCTAGAAAAAGCCAATATGAGCGTAATCAAGGACTCACCAACGCCGAACTCCCAAGTAAAAACATAGCTGAAATCACACGCCTTCAAGATAAAGCCGCTGATTTATTAACCACGGCATCGCATAAAATGAAGCTGTCGGCTCGTAGTTATTTCAAGATTATAAAAGTCGCCCGAACGATTGCCGACTTAGACGAAGACCCTAGTATCACTCCTGTTCATATTGCCGAAGCTTTGCAGTATCGCCAAAAAGCTGACAATCTCCAAGAATAGATAGGTAATATGTTGCCTTTTAAGGGCTGTTCTGCTAAAATACCTCAGTAAATCAACGAACATGTCATCGTCAAGGAGCATAGAAAGACTATCAACGCATCGATTCGAATAAACGGAGCGATTCGCGCTTCGGAGCTGCGCGTCATTGGCGCAAGCGGAGAGCAGCTCGGCATTATGTCACGGAATGATGCATTGAAGGCTGCAGAAGATGCCGGTCTTGATCTGGTTGAGATTTCGCCACAGGCTTCCCCACCAGTAGCTAAAATCGTCGACTGGGGCAAGTACCAGTATCAGAAGATGAAAGAGCTACAACGCAACCGCAAGCGTGCAAAAATAAGCGAGCTCAAACAAATCCGCCTTGGCATGAAAATCGGTCAACACGACCTAGACATTAAGCTTCGTAAGATCCAATCATTCCTAGAAGACGGCGACAAGGTGAGAGTTCAGCTTCTCTACCGCGGTCGTGAAAACGCGCATCAGGAACTTGGTTACGACTTGATGGATAAGATTACTAACGCACTCGGCGACGACATCGTAGTTGAACAAAAGCCTCAGATCAACGGAAGAAGTCTGAGCATGACAATAAGGAGCAAATAAATGCCAAAACTCAAGACCCATCGCGGTACCGCCAAGCGTATCCGCCTCACTTCAACCGGCAAGCTGTTGCGTCGCCGAGCTTTTGCTGGCCATTTTCTGGCTGGAAAAAGCGCTAGCCGCAAACGCGTCATCGGTAAATCTGCCGTCCTAAGCGGTAAAAATACCAAGAATATCAAAAGAGCGTTAGGGCTCTAAGGAGAAATACCTATGAGAATAAAACGAGGTGTTACAGCGCGAGCTAAGCACAAAAAGATACTTAAGCTAGCCAAAGGCATGCAGCACAACCGCACACGGTCTTTCCGTCTAGCTAAACAAGCCGTCATTAGGTCACTGCAGTATGCATACCGCGATCGACGCAATAAAAAACGTGATCTGCGCGAGCTTTGGATTACGCGTATTAACGCCGCCGCCCGCGAGAATGGCACCAATTACGGCCGTTTCATGCACGGCTTAAAAGCTGCCGGTATTGAACTGGACCGTAAAATTCTAGCCGAATTGGCAGTTAAAGAGCCCTCGGCTTTTAGCGCTCTCGTAAAAGCCGTTAGCAAATAAACCCTTACCTGGCGAGAAGCTAAAAGAGCCAAAAGTATATAAAAACCTCCCTTATCAAATAGGGAGGTTTTTATATACTAGACCGCCTATAAGCCGGGTTCTGGTCATGACGATCATCTATCTAGCTCCGATATTACTACCGGAATCGAGCGGCTTTTTTGGCTCGCGAAGCGAACAGCTTCCGTTAACTAGTAACGGTTGCGAACCGCCTTGCAGCTGACAGGGTTTACCATCACGTCGTGTCACCACGACGTGCTGTGAGCTCTTACCTCACTCGTTTCACCTTTTCCTCGTCCTTTAGGGGCGCGGTAGTTTCGTTTCTGTGGCACTTTCCCTAAGGTCACCCTCGGTTGCCGTTAGCAACTGTCAATGTTCTATGCTGCCCGGACTTTACCTCCTCCGATTGCTCGGGGCGATCGCCCAGCGGTCTAGCGGCGTCAATTATAACACGAAAAGGCCGCTCAGGTCAGTCTAGCGGCTTCCTGATCAAGTATTTTGTTGACCATGCCATCGGCTAATTTGTTGTATTCGCGCATAACATGCTTAAAAGTGACCTTTTTAAACTGCCTACTCAAGTCTTTAACCCTCGTATAAATCGGCAATAAGTCAGCATTTTTTATCTTATATAGGCCATTCATCTGGTTAACCACCAGCAGGCTATCTAGGCGCATATCTAAAGTGGTGGCGCCTAACTCGAGCGCTTTTTCAAGAGCAAGGTATAAAGCTTGATATTCTGCCACGTTATTAGTGGCCACGCCAAGAAAAGCGCCGCCTTCGGCTATGACAGCGTTTGATCCGTCAATTAAAACATAGCCCGATGCTGCGGGACCGGGGTTGCCCCTTGAGCCACCATCACAATAACCGATTAGCTGTTTATACGTTGTCGTTTTTTCATCGTTAATCGCCATCAGGTCAGCTGATCTCCCTGGTGTGTAAGGGACCGCCTGGATACCGAGCAGTTGTTGAGTGGATTGCGTTATTTCGTCTAGTTGTATATCTGACAACTTTTTCCAAACATATTTATCGTATTCCCCGCTGAGAGTTATTGAGTTATTGGTCGGTTTAATGCTGGCGTTAAACACAATGAAAACATATTGAAGCTGACGGTCGTCCGGGTCAATGAATGTCATAACATCACTCAACTGTACTGTCTCTATCTTAACACCAAGGTGAATCCGCACGCCCTGGGCAAGCGCGTCTTCGGGCTGCTGATTGATTTGGACTTTTCCGCCCGGCAATTCATATAGGCCATTAATACTAGGCCTACCGCCACTGCGCCTGATTAATAATATCCGATCATCCTGTTTTATGATGGCGGTAGTAACGACCTTCTGTTTCATACTGCGTCCTTCTTATTAAATACACTAGATGATTTAACGATCCGCCTGGTCAGGGTGACTGGATTTGAACCAGCGATCTCTGCACCCCCAGCGCAGCGCTTTACCAGGCTAAGCTACACCCTGTAATATATCCTCCGGAGACCGTCGAGAGTAGATAATCCCCGCGTAAGCGCAAGGTGGGTTCTCTCATGCGTCGCCCAAAGGCGACGTGGATTTTGAGATCCCTTTCACGATTTTGTTAGGAAATCATGACCCTCGACGGACTTCGAAGGACACTTTCTATTGTAGCAGGTTGGGTCGATGGCGCCCACCGTTCAACAAATCAAAAACCGTAAATCCGACTAAAGACTTCGAGGAAAAAGTTAATAGCGCTCGTCATAAATTGGCCAATGCCGCCGCCGAAGAACATTATGATTATAAAGACAAGTATAATACCGTACTGTTCGACAATTTCCATGCCTCGCCTGGCCCAGTCAGGAGCGATTGCGTAAAGTACGCGCGAACCGTCGAGTGGCGGTACTGGCAGCATATTGAAAACGAAAAATCCCAGGTTGACCGACACCGCCACAGCCAAAAAGGTGCCTAGCAAAGACGCTGCCCCAGGTTGACCGACAAGCACATACAGGCTAAAGAATATGAAAGCTAATATTAAATTAGTTAGGGGGCCAGCCAGACCAACCAAGGCAGCTCCAATCTCACCATAACGCACCCGCATAGGGTTAAATGGAACAGGTTTGGCGCCCCCAAAAACCGGGAGACCGAAGATGGCCAACATTACTGGCAATATAAGAGTTAAAAACGGGTCAATATGAGCAATTGGATTAAGCGTCAGTCTACCTTCGGCCTTGGCCGTGCCGTCACCGAGCCAATAAGCCACGTAGCCGTGCATGGCCTCGTGTAAAGTCATCGACATCAAAATAACGACTATTACTATAGCTAAGTTGCTAGCATCCAAACCCATCAGGCTATTATACCACCTAATAGGCTTGACCAAACGGTAAAAAAACAGTAGTATAGAACGGATAAATTGAAAGGTTATTAATAAAATGGCATCACGATGCGAGATTACCGGAAAAGGCAAACTGCACGGCAACAACGTCAGTTTTAGCTTGCGCCGCACCAAACGAGTATTCAAGCCAAACCTCCAGAAGAAGACCTTCATGGTGGACGGTCAGAAAGTTACTATGGTGTTATCGACCCAAGCTATTCGAACCCTTAAGAAAAAGGGCGTCCTGGTAGGATAAACTATACCAGTAAATATCTTTGTCAAAACCCCGCTCGATCTATATGAACGAACGGGGTTTTACTTTTTAGTGTAAGGAGACAATAGCCTTAAGAGCTTCTATTCAACTCGACGACAGTCAGAGTTGCTGGCAGGGCGCCGTTTTTAACCTTCCATTTTGCAGTTACCTCGTGAGCCGCCCCCAGCTCCTTAATGAAAGGTTCGATGCCTTCTTGTGGCACCTCGTATTTAACTGCTTTATCAGCGTAATGTGTCGGGATGACCACTTTAGGATCAATTTTGTGAACTAGCTCGACCGCATGGTGGGCGTCAAGAGTATAACCTCCGCCACCAACCGGCACCACCAGAACATCGACAACCCCCAAGCTTTCGAGTTGCTCATCGCTTAAAGGGGTTGCAACATGACCAATAACGGCCACTGTTATTTCAGGAAAAACTATCTTATACATAGTCGCCTGCAAAGACCCGTCAAAATCTATCAGACGAGCCGCCGGTATGCCGCTGAGTGAGACGTCATTGATTTCATATTCACCCGGCATATCGACCGATAGACGACACTGCCTAGTGGCGAACTCAGGCTGGGTTGCAACCTCAACTTCATCCTTAACGACAATATCTTTGAGACCTAACGGCGAAAGTTTGCCATCAATCACTAGCGTGACCAGTTTCGAGCTAATTACCACGCAGTTAGCGCCTTTATATTCAAAATCCATAAAAAACCTCTCCTTTATATATGTCGTTATGCCAGTATTTGTTCTGTATCGGCTATGACAGTATGTTTAGTATTCAATATCGATAGCACGAAACGATCTTTAATGCTGAGACGATAGTAAAAGTCCTGATATTCCATTATGACATAGTTGAGTGATTTACCTTCGTCCACTTCTAGTTCACGCACGAATTTTTTTGCCTGTGTCTTATTGATCGAACCAACCAACAACACGTCAACTTCTGCCTCAGAACCATGAACCAGCTGCCCGCATAAAATACCTACACGGACATCGCCCAATATCTTGAGTCGTTTTTGCCAATCACCGACGGCGTCAACTTCTTCCAAAGCTTTTGACTCGACTGGCGCAGCTACGAATATCTGCCGCAACGGTTGATAGTGCATATAATCTTGGTTGACTTCATAATACAACCTGTTATTGGAGTTTTCACTCTTTATAATCCCAATACTAAGCATATTAGCCAGTTCACGTCTGACCGAGTTTATCTGTTCGTCTATCTTACGAGTAATTTCCCGAACGTAAAACGCCCGGTCAGGATTGCTCAAGAATAAGTGCAATAATTTTACTCGGGTTTTTGAGCCAAATAATGCGTCAATCACAGTATTCTCCCCCTCTACTTTCGAATACCATAGTATCACTAATACTAGCTCGAGTCACGATACTTAAGACAAATATGGTCTAAATATTGTTCAGCTTGTTCTAAACTTAGCCAAGTGACGTAAGTATGCCGCTTGAGCCATGTCAGCTGACGCTTAACCAGGCGCCAGTCGCGCCTGGCGCCTAGCTCAATCGCCCCCGACTGATCAATCTCACCAGCCTGAAGTTGCTTGATGACGGCATAGATATTACCTGTCATAGCTTCGCAGTCCCAACCATAAAGGTCGGCCAGCCCAACTGCTTCGTCAATCACGCCTGTCGCAAACATAATCTCCACCCGCCGCCAAATGTTGTTCTGTAATATAGATTTATTTGTAGTTATAGCTACAACGTGGGTATTAGCCTCTGGCCGCTTCATACTCGAGACGACTTGATTTTTCCGTTCCAGCGCACGAACAAGATAACGTTTGTTGTATTGGTTCTCGGGTAATGGAATTTGTTGATTTTTCAACATCGTTTGAAGTTCGTCAATGCTCTTGGCTTCCAGTTTTTGACGCTCCACTAAACTGCCCGCCGTGCCCAAACTGTAGTCCAGTACCACGCTATCAATATAAAGGCCGCTGCCTCCGACCAGAAACGGTATCTTACCTCGCCCGCGAATTTCAACAATAGCTTGTTGGGCTTTAATCTGAAAATCGCGCACCGTAAATCTCTCATTCGGATTGACTACATCGAGCAGATGATGTGGTACTTTCGCCCTGTCCGCGACAGTAGGCTTAGCGGTGCCGATATCCATGCCCTTGTAGACAGTTCGCGAATCGGCACACACGATTTCGCCGCCCCATTTCTCGGCCAGCTTGAGAGCCATAGCGCTTTTGCCGCTAGCCGTTGGACCGGTAATAACTATTAAGGGCGCCACCTCAACTCCTCAAAACTAATTATCCTGAAATCCTCGTTTATTTTAATACCCTCGGCTTCGAGAGCTCGTTTATGCCCAGACTTGCCGCCGTAAAAACCGCTGGCTAAACCGCCGCGACGGTTAACTACCCTTTGCCAAGGCAAATCAACTGGTCCAAAGTGCGCTAGCCCTCCGACAATCCGCGCGGCATGAGCCGAACCACATATAGCAGCAATGTCACCATAAGTCATCACCCGCCCCGGCGGGATTTGAGACACCAGCTCATATACTCTATCTTTGAACCCCTTGTCCATAAGGAACTACATCGAGGAGACGCTCACCCGACTCTTCACTTCATTACGCAGACTCATAAAGAATTGCTCGACCTCGTAAGCCGAATCAATTTCCGGCCGATCAGGCACCCGTAGATCACTACGAATACGCGGCGTCAGTTTCCGTTCAGACACTTCCTTCTCGCCCACCACTACTGTATACGGTACCTTCATAACTTCGGCGGCACGAATCTTCTTACCCACCGACTCGTTGCTGTCATCAACCGTAAAACGAATAGCCTTATCGACGGCCGCCGCACACAGTTCGTCGACAAAAGCCTTAACCTCATCACTGTCTTTAACTTGGATTATCCTTAGTTGCTCAGGCGCCAGCCAAAGCGGGAACCGTCCAGCAGTATGTTCAATATAGACGCTCAAGAAACGTTCAATAGAGCCTAGCAAAGCGCAGTGAATCATGACTGGTCGTTCTTTATCGCCGCTGTCGTTGGTATATTCCAGCCCAAATCTATCTGGCTGCACGAAATCGAGCTGGACTGTAGCCAACTGCCACTCGCGCTGCAGAGCATCGGTAGCAATGAAATCAACCTTTGGCCCATAAAAAGCGGCTTCGCCGTCCACTCTGGTGTAGTCGAGGCCCTTAGCTTGAACCAACTGCTCGAGAGTCGACTGAGCCTTATCCCAAAGGGCTGGTTCCCCTAAATACCCCGGCCCTTGGTCGCGGAAGCTTAATGTGAACTTAAGCTGCATACCAAGCTGCTGATACATCTGTTGGGCAGCGTCGATCAGCTCACCGGCTATCTGTTCGATTTGATCTTGACGAGCAAAGACGTGGCTATCATCTTGAGTGAAAGCTCTCACTCGGCTGAGACCATGTAATTCACCGGTTTTTTCGTCCCGGTAATCAACGGCATTTTCCATATATTTCAGGGGTAAATCACGGTAGCTTCTTGGTTGCGAGGCATATATTTGAATATGATGCGGGCAATTCATAGGCTTGAGAACAAAGTTGTCATCGGTTTCTTGGCTTTTAACCAAAAACAGCTCCTCACCAAACTTATCCCAATGACCGCTGGTTTTATAAAGATCGGTTTTAGCGATATGCGGAGTCCACACACGCATAAAACCGCGTTCCGCACGCAACTCTTGGGTATAGCGCCCCAGCTCTTCCCTTAAGACCGTGCCGCGGGGTGTAAATAATGGCAAGCCCGCCCCCACTAAATCAGATATGATGAAAAGATCTAGCTCCTGTCCTAAACGCCGGTGATCACGCAGCTTAGCCTCTTCGAGTAACTTCAGATGATCATCAAGCTCGGCTTGAGTTGCAAAAGCTAGTCCGTAAAGACGCTGCATCTGACGATTCTTTTCATTACCCCGCCAGTAAGCACCGGCTACCCGCATTAGCTTAAAAGCCCCGACCTTACTCGTACTGCTAACATGAGGCCCTCGACAGAGGTCGGTGAAATCTCCGTCACTATAAAATGAAACCGAGTCGACGGCGCTCTGCCCTTCGGAGGGCAAACCGAGCTCATCGCTATCAAGTTCTTTAGCCACCGTTGTCCCGGCTCGCTTTAAGTCGTTAAGAAGTTCTTCTTTGTAAGGCTGCTTAGCATTTTTAGCCCAATCAAGCGCCATCTCAATCGGCTTATCGGTTTGCTCAAATTTATAATCGTTAGCAATAATCAACTTCATCTCAGCTTCTATCCGATTAAAATCATCTTCGGAAATCTTAGTGTCACCGAGGTCGATATCATAATAAAACCCGTTTTCCACTACTGGACCGACGCCAAATTTGGCTTCTGGCCATAGGTGTTGCACCGCTTGAGCGGTGATGTGCGCTAAGCTGTGGCGCATCGCATAGAGCGAATCGTTGCTCATATATACTCCTTTTCCCTCCAGTTTATCATACCGGCTTGCGCTTTCGCCCCTGTTTTGATACAATTTCAGCTGATCGACGGGCGATTAGCTCATTTGGCTAGAGCGCAGCATTGACGTTGCTGAGGTGATAGGTTCGAGCCCTATATCGCCCACCAGACAAAATTACTCCCTATTGAGGGGGTATTTTTGTTTTCCACTGCCTATTTACGAGTTTTCCACTAGTGTAGCTGACAAAAGTGACGCAATTTAATACCGTCCGTGATATATTAGTTTTTCTACTCATGCTTGACATTTTATTAAGTTTGTGCTAATATTGAAACTATGGATAAAACGAAAGTCAGTCCACAGATCACCACCACCGATAACTCAAAGCTTGCCAACTTCCGCTTGTACTTCGAAATAATCCCTAGACAAGCAGCTCGTAGGTAAAGTATTTAACTAAAAAGATCATCGGTTGACCGTCCTGAGCTATTTATACTTAGGGCGGTTTTATTTTTGGTGATGATCAACGACGGCTTTTTCAGTGACGTCAAATTTATCGAGATATTTGCCGAATAATAGACGGGTCTGGGAGTACAAGGCTGCCGAACCGCCGTAAACGATACCAAGCAAGGGAGCCATCACCCACTGCAGTAGCATCCAGACGTTCCGCCCCCACTTGTAGCGGTCTGGTCGGGCCGGAAGCATTCTGAACGATATAATAATGATGATGAGAAGCCCTAGCATAGCCACCTGTTGGATACTACTAGCTATACTAGGCAGCTGATGAGCCACAATACTTCGGCTGGCCTCCGAACTAAGAAAGAGAGGGGCAAAAGCACCAAACAATAAAACAAACGGCGCACTCGCCCAACCGACATGGCTATCAAGCAAACGGATAAACTTTAGCATACCATCCCAGAGCGGCACAGTACGCTTAGTGGTCAATACTCTTTCCGCTACATAAGGTATGTCAGAAGCTCCGTACGCCCAACGCCGGAGCTGGACGAACTGAGCTTTGAGTGTTCGGGTGTATTTTTCAGTCATGACGGCATCTTGATAGATTGGTACGTATATTGGCACAACACTATAGTGGCCGTCAAAATGGAAATAACTACGCCAAAACTGATGACCATCTTCAACGATGGTTCGCTTACTCCAAAAGCCCATTTCTATCAAAGCTGCTAGGCTCTGAGAGTGTGAAGCGAAATTCCTAAGCATATTCGGCCTCTGTGAGATAACGATATTCCAAAATGAGTTATTGGTGGCCAGCACCCGCATCGGCGCAGGAACGTCCCAAATATTGTTTAAAAACAAAGCCAGCGGCTGGAAGGAGACCTGGTGCGGATTGGGGTGAACTATATATTCATAAGTCATATAAGACAAGTACGTCGGATGTGGCCGGTTATCGGCGTCGAGCGTCGTCACTATGACATTTTCCGGACTAATAGCTTTCTTGGCTAGTAGTCTTTCCAGCTCGTAGCCGGCATAAGTTATATTAGCCCCCTTGCCCACGACTTCATCGGCTAAACCGTCAGGGTGCTTAATGGTATAGAAATCAGCAAAGCGATCTTTATATTTCGACTGAAGCGCCTGGACGGTATTCTCAACCTCTAATCCACCGCGCTCCTCGTAGGCAATGGTTAGTATGACCCTTTTCATGTCGTATGAACTGTTTAGAACCGCTTCAAGCGTCGGCTCTAATATTTCGCGACTCTCGTTATAGGTAGCAATAATAATAGCGTTATAAAGCTCTGAGGGCTTCTTAGAGCCTTTTTGAGCGGCTAGGCGCCCCAAGTTATGGCGATGGATTGAGCTTTTCCATGACTTTGCTCTGGCTGAGCCCGCCCAGTCATCGAGAGCCCCTCGAGGATTTTCTAAATCTGCTAGGCGCCCTGCCCAATCAACTCGCTGGGCCTTCTCTAAAACCCCATAACCCTGTATAGAACGTCCAGCCATTGCGATCGCCTTCACGAACCAGGCGATTATATAAACAATCACGAAAACCGCCCCAAGCAAGGGGTCGATTAGACTAAGTAGTACCGGCATTAAAATGACAAGGTAACTGAGTAGAGCCGGTAGCATCTCGAATATCCGATAGAACCGTCGACGCTTCCCTAGTGGTATTTCTAAATCGCTCATACCTTTACTCAACGATAGAGATTACGCTAAATATAGCCAGAAATATAAAGAAGGCAATCGCTAACACTACCGACGTTAGCCATAAAAAGGCTCGGGCAACGTCAGGGTTTTTCAAGTTATAAAGCCGAACCGCAACCAGGCTATGAAGTACTGTAACCAAGACGGCAAAGCCAACAAAAGTTAACTCGTGGTACCACTGAGCGCGATATATGTTAGTTATACCGAACGCACTGTAACGAATCGGTACCTGTAGATCGCTGGGTCGTATTTCGACGACGCATAAAACGACAATTGCCAGGAAGACTACTAGGGTGACGATCCAGGCGATTAAGAAACCGCGGTTGGACAGAGCTTGTTTAAATGCTGCTTTGTTATACATATACCTCGCTTACTTGGAGCCACCTGCCAGGATTGAACTGGCGACCTGCGCGTTACGAATGCGCCGCTCTACCAACTGAGCTAAGGTGGCACACATCTTGGACAATTATAGCAGAAAATAACATCGCTGATTACCTATGACATAGCGCGGTTTAATATCTATGGCTAAAAAGTAAATCGCCCACTCCGCCTGAGCGACGAAAAGTGAGCGATTTGCTTTGGCGGGCCCGACCGGATTCGAACCGGCGATCTCCTCCGTGACAGGGAGGCGTGATAGGCCAGCTTCACTACGAGCCCAAAGCGACACCAGAACATCTTAGCAGATTTTTATAACCTAGACAACAGAGAGACCAACCTACTGTGCAAGATTATCAAGCTGGTCGACTTTAATGTACTCGTCTATCTTATTATCTTTGCGTAGTTGACTGAGTTGTTCCTGGAGAGCCGATAAAGAAACTTTTACTAATGTATAGCGGACACTTGAGGCGTCTTTGTCGACTAATCTTAAGAAATAATAACCGTCTATGCCTTCAATAACCCCTGATAACTGTCCTTTTTCCAGCTTAGCAGCCGCTGCAATCAAACCATTCGAGTCTTGTCCATCGATTGGTAGCGAACCGCTATCGCCACTACTGGCCTTAGTGAGTGCATCGTCGGAGTGGTCGCGTGCTATAACTGCAATATCAGCTCCCCCGTTCACCTGGGAGTAGAGTTGAGCGATTTTGGACTGGGCTTTTTCGTCGATTGCCAGGCTGACTTTTCGTTTTAGTAGCTCGGCCTTAACTACACTCCTATACTCATCAAGTGACCAACCGTAAAAACTATTGAGGACAGTTTTTTCATAAGCATTTAAGCTAACAGAGCGAGCGTCGATATCTTTTTTTATAAAAGCGTCGACTTCTTCGCTGCCAACCTCTATATTACGCTCGCGCGCCAGCTTAGCAACATAGGCCTGTTCCTCAGCCTTGTTAAGTTCTACGCGCTTCATGTACTCAGCCTGTCTTTTGCCATCGTCCGAACGCAGGTTGATTTGATTTTGCTGCTGTAAATAATAAAGAGAGCTACGATAGCGCAAAAGGTAATCGCTATAGCGTACCGGCTCACCATCGACCGAAGCGACTGATACCGGGACAATTTGAGTAACCTGATATAGCAAGCGACTAGAATTTTGAGCGACATATAACTGATACCAACCAAAAATAGTAACCAGTAAAATAGCACCGACGCCTATAACCACGCTAGTAATCACTAGACGATGCTTCTGGTACTGGACAGGATACTTGAACTTACGACCGCCCGCTAGCACCTGCTCGCGATGCTCGGCGACGGTTTCATTGGTAATCCTGGCCGGTGGCGGCGCTACGGTATCGTTGTTGCTTTTGCTACGTTTTAGGAAGTTCTTCATTCATTATCTCCGACGAACCAACATGAGAGCGAACAGCCTCTTGTAATTCGTTGTAAATTTTTTCTGGTTTGTGGACTTTCTCAATTATTAAATCTCCGACGTAAGTTTGTAACACTATGGTGCCAAAACCTAGCACTTCTCCAGCAAATCCCGGTATATTATAGCTTATGTTTTGGATTTTCGACAAACTGAGATCTATAACCGATTTACCAAAAATGCCAGACTGGGTAGTCTGCTGCAAGCGCTGGTTGGTGATAATAAATACGCTGTAATACCAGGCAATCCAGTGATAAAAAAACAACAAACTGCCGATAACCAGCCCGCCTACCGCCACCCATAGCAGCCATAACGTATCAGGCATCAAGAGATAAGGTATTGAGAGAATGGCAAACGGAATGGCCAGGCCATAAAAACCGCGGCGCATAGCGATAATATGACGCCGAAAGACTAACAGCACTTCTTCGTCGTCGCGCTGGCCCTCGAATCTTTCCATGGACTACATTATATACGAGATTGAACGCAAAATCCCCTCTTTCCGAAGGGCGCTGATGCTTGGTGCCCCCGCCGCGACTCGAACGCAGAGCTTCTCCTTAGGACGGAGTTGTTTTATCCATTGAACTACAGGGGCTTACACCCACTATAACAGAGTTGGAGTGAGTTTTATGAGACTAAAATGGCTGTTGTTAGCATTTAAACCTAGTAATAACGCGAGTACATGACATTTTCAGACGTCAAGCTATAGCTAGGGATTCTTTCGTTCTTAAACCAAAGTGTGATTTCGTTGCTGGCCTCGGCGGCATTCTCAGAAGCGTGAATGATATTGTGAATCGAACGATTCTCAGCATTGGCAATCGACGGGCTATCAACTGAATAGTCACCACGGATAGTGCCGACGTCAGCCTTAAACGGCAGGGTGTGCCCACAGAGCTTACGCACCATGTCGATGGCCTGTATACCTTCTATAACCATGGCAACTACCGGCCCAGATGTCAGATAGTCAACCAAGCTTTCGGTAACGTTATGACCCAGAATCTTTCTGTCATTGGTGCCGAGAACTTCTTCGACAGTAACATCAAGCGGGTCAAAGCCAGATATTGCCTTGTCGCCTAAGCGCTCCACCCATGCTTCATCGCTCATCGGATAATGTTTGCGGACCTGTTCTTTGGTTGGAGTCAACATCTTAAGGGCTACTATTTTGAGACCGACTTTTTCAAAACGGTGTATAACGTCCCCAATAGCGCCCCTCATCACGCCGTCTGGTTTGACCATGCAGAATGTCCGCTCAAATTTAATCTTATCAATGGCTGGGTGCTGGCCCATCTGTTACCTCCCTTTAGTCTTCTATGGGCTTATTGTACCAGAAGAATGGTAGCAATCACTAGAGCTAGACCAATCCGGTACCATCCAAACACTGCTAGGCTGTTGTTTTTCAAAAACCGCATCAAAAAACCAACCGCAAGTAAACCGGCGACGAAAGCCGCCATGTTGCCAATCGACAGACTAAGCAAATTATCCAGAAGGTACGAACGATCGGCGTCTTTTATCAACAACTTAGCGGTAACTCCCAGCATAATAGGTATAGAGACTAAAAAGCTGAACTCAGCTGCTTCGGCGCGCCCCAACCCGCTCAGGCGACCAGCTATTATCGTTATACCAGAACGAGAAGTGCCAGGAACCAGAGCCATGACCTGGGCTAGGCCTATATTAAGCGCTCGACGCCACGGAAGTTCATCAAGTGTTTTAACGGTGGAGCTTTTTGGTAATTTTTCAAGGATTATCAGTAAAATACCGACCAGCACCAAAGTCACCACCACCGTCCAAACGCTACCGAAAAACGGCGTAGTCTCGATAAAGTCGGCTAAGAAAAAACCGACTAAAGCCGCCGGGACAACCGCCAACATGATGCGGCCTAGCAAACGATAATCTCGCTCTTGGATAATCTGTCTAACTATATTGGCTATACGACGACGAAAGAAGACTATGAGCGCAAGAACTGTTCCGACATTAATCCATTCCAGAAACAGATGTTCAGATGCCCCACTCAAGAAAGTCTGAGCGATGACTAAGTGGCCAGAGCTTGATATTGGGATGAATTCGGTCAAACCTTGTATGAGGCCTAGCAAAATAGCTTCAAATACGTTCATTAAATCAAGTATAACATCTGGCGCCCACCTGGGTCGTATTGAGATAAGGAAAGCTGTATTATAGATTCATATGTATCTATCAGAGCTCATCATGGATTTTATAGAGTCACTGGAAGTTGAACGGGGCCGATCGCAGCGAACAGCCGAGAATTACCACCTCTATTTGGAACGTCTGGTCGAATTCGCCGGCGATATAACTGTAGATAAAATTACGCCAGAATTAGTCCGCAAATATCGCCTCTGGCTTAACCGTTATGAAAACGACAACAGCGCTAAATTATCAATCATGACACAGAACTATCACCTGATAGCCCTGCGAAGTTTCCTAGCATATTGTTCGAGGCGCGATATTAAAACACTGACTCCTGAGAAAATTGAGCTACCCCGAGTCAAGCGCAAGCAAGTCAGCTTCCTGTCTAGCGAAGAAGTTGAAAGATTGATAAATGCTATCGATATAAATAGTGTAGCCGGCCTGCGGGATCGAGCTATTGTTGAACTTTTATTCTCTAGTGGTCTACGCGTCAGCGAACTATGCAACCTCGACCGTGATCATATAAACCTGAAACGAGGTGAATTCATGGTCCGAGGTAAGGGTCAAAAAGACCGACCGGTTTTCATTAGCCCCGAAGCAAGCGAGTGGCTAGCGCAATACTTGGCAACCAGGACTGACTTAGCCGCCCCACTCTTTATTCGTTATAGTGGCTTTAAGACAGGTGATGAAAAAGGTCAGTCATTCCGGCTCACCCCCCGTAGCGTTCAACGTTCAGTCCAACGCTATGCTAAGATGGCGGGAATTACTAAACACGTTTCTCCGCATACCCTTCGACATAGTTTTGCAACCGATTTATTGATGAATGGGGCCGACCTGCGCTCCGTCCAGAGTATGCTTGGGCATAGCAGTATCGCCACTACCCAAATCTACACCCACGTAACTGACCAACACCTGCGTGAAGTCCACCGCAAATTTCACCGTAATCACTTGGAAGAATAGGTCCTTGTCAGTTTATTAGGTTTAAATACCAGGCGTACAATAGTCACGAACATTGTTTTGGAACAAATTGGTGTCGGCCCCTACCCTGAAGTCCTTGCAGAAACTTAGTCCGGTATCGATAGCGTTCGGAATAGCCATAACCCTGTCGCCAGGGCTAACATTGACCCTAACGCGGCGTGACAAGCCGCCAGTATAACCGGTCGAGTCAATATAGTATTGGACGCCGACAAACGGCACAAAAGTAGTACCGCTATAAGCCGCAATATCAAACTCAGTGCTGCGATAAATACTATTTAGAACCAGATAGCGCCGAACATTCGGCTGGTAAGTCCCTGTCGAGATCAAGGCCGAACAGTCGTAGCTGTTGCCAGAAGTTATGTCACAGTTAACGGCATAGCGTTTCAGGGGCGCCCCGGCCGCCAAGTTAACACTGGTTTCAGTACCGGACGAGTTGCCGCTTGGGTAAAGAAATGTGCTGTAGTATTCGATATTAGACATATTGAAGTTTGAACCATCAGGTATGGTTATAACTCCGACTCGCAGGACGGCTGGGTAGCGTGAATCAATCCAATCAGGCCAACGCAGGTTACCGGCATTAAATTCGGCTGATGGATAGTGAGGGGCACCGCCCGAGTGCCAGGATAGTCTGAGCGACTGATAAGCGGAGCCGTTGGTAGCAAGTTCATACATACGCCCGCCACTGCTAAGAACACTATTGAGATTGCCCGTGATGCTTCCGTTATTGCCGACAATCACACAGCTATAGCCCTGGGGAGCCGTAACGCTAGATTGGTTAGTGATGCTGGTACGGCCATTGGCTGAGGCTGGTATGCCGATTGCGGCGAAAGTCGCCTGCGTATTAAAGCCAGGGCAACTTGTTCTATAAAGTTCTGCCTCACAAGCCGTTCGACTGGCTCCGGCCAGAGAAAAACAATATGAAATTGCTCTTTTAGCATCCTCCGCCCCTACCAGCGCGGCATTGTAGGCGTTTTTACTTAGCTCATCTTCAAGTTGTTGGCGCTGCTCTTGGAGCATAAAACGCGTAAAGCCGACGGTTATGATAGAGATGAGTGTCATGAAAAATAATACCGTCAGTATAGACACAAAACCTTGTTGCCGTGCAGTTAGTGACATTTAGTTTAACTCCCCATTTGGTACGTACAGTACCGTGTCAAAAGTTACAGTAGCGCAGAAATTACCGATTCCGCCCACTCGGCAAACCAGCCGATCATCTGCCTCGCGTTGCGGGTTATAATCTGAACCAAAAGAATCATAAGTACCTAGGGTTAGCTGTACGCGCACTAATTTAGGGTTTATCTGCGTAATAGTAGAGTCATACACCCGTACGTTATCACCCACCACTGGCGAAGTGGCGCTTCTGGCTATTACGAAATTATTTCCACTGGGGCATTCGCCTTCGCTATATCGAACAAAATTCACAGGCGAACCGGTATCACTGTCGAAGCGATAATAAGCATCGACATAGCCGTCGGTATCACTCGGTTCAGCTGTAGCATTATTCCATATATAGGGTGTACCGCTGATGTTAAGACAGGTGCCCCTTTCTGACGAGAATACCTGCACACTTCGGCCTGAATTGCTAACTCGAGACAGTTCTTCGACTAAAGTACGGCCCACCTGGTTCATCTGCTTGACGGTCATCCCTTTATTATAAATATTAAGAGTCTGGGTAAGCAGAAGTGTCGCTACTACCAGGACTGAACCGAAAAAGGCCATGGCTAGTAGTAGCTCGACAAGCGTAAAACCCTGTTCTTGTTTCTTATATGACTTCATAAAACCTCACCGTCGTCAGGATGCTTTGGCGCTGGCTGCCGATAGCGGCGTCCCAGCAGGCTTTGACGTAAAAATCATAATACACCCCGCCAGAATTTTCCTGAAGTTTATATCCTTCTATCCACATACCATCACCATAGTTAGGATAAGTTGCCGCTCGGACTGGACTAGCTGGTGGAACGATATCCGGCAAAGCCGTCGGCGTCGTTTGTAAAACCCCCTCATCATTAACACCGAAGTAAAAGGCCCCGGAATTTCTCTGGCATGCAGTGTTGGCGTTATTCAGGGCTACTGTCCGTGCTCCCGTCGGACCGCTTGGTCTAAGCGGCGAACCACCCGCCAAAAGCCCGTTATCGTCTACCACCCTAGACGCTACCAGGTTCCAGTCCTCAACTGAACCAGAATTGCCAGAACGGACAGCTTCGCTTTGACGAGCGTATATATCGCGCAAGATTGATATCTGGCCATTTACCATGTTTTGAGTAACATTGCGCTCCAACGCCACCTGACCATAAGAAAAACCCCTTGTCATAACCGTATAGCAGAGTGTTACCACAAGTGATAGCACCGTGACCGCTACCAGCACTTCTATGAGTGTGTCACCTCGTTCCCGTCTCACGTGCATCGCAACCCCCCGGGTAAACTACCGAAGAATACTTCGCTGGTCGGCACGACCGAACTCGTTATCGAGCCTATGCCCATACCGTATTCTTTCCCTGACCCATTTATACGTACCGCCCCACGCAAGCTCCCCCCGTCATCTGAACGAATACAGATCAAGGTGGGCAGGTTACGCGTACCGCTTGAGGCGGACTCAAAATCTAGGCTACTTAGACTTCTGGCTCTTAAATTGTCACGGATTAAATGAAAATTTATACGCTCTGAAGTGGTATCGCGAAGTATTACTATGGAATTTATACCATCGAGCATACTTGGAGGCGTAGTTGACATCCGAAAGACCCGAGCAGTTACAAACTCTGCTTGCCATGGTAGCTGGTACTGTTCGGTTGATTCGGTCCATACTCGCAAATTTGCTTGACTAATATTGCTGCTGCTGTTCGGCGCATACCCTAAAATCGGGTAAATATTAACCGTTCTTCTGTCCCCGGCTATCGGGTTAAATTCTAAGATACTGCCCATAAGTATACAGTTTGACGTACCTGTACCGCTAGAGGCGTTTTCCCCCGCTACTGCACTGCTAGGACTACAGACTGGCCTTCGACCATCGGGGGTATTAAGTGCCAGGCTGTTAGTCTGAACTCGAGTGTACTGGTCTTTCACAAAGTTCTCCAGTGACTTCGTAGCATCACTAAACCTGGTATTGCGGATCGAGCTAGCGGTGAAGGCGAAGGCTACTAGTAAAAGCAGGCCGCTAATAGCCAAAAAAAGTATAACCTCGATGATGGTAAAGCCGCGCCGCCTACCCTGTTTCATAGTAGAGATTATACCATAAGGGTTTTAGGAGAATAGGAAATTGATATAAGCATCTATAATGACCCGCCCGTACAAGAAGGCTAAGATGGTTCCAGCTATCAAAAATGGACCGAACGGTATCTGTGATGAACGGTCAAGCTTACGAGACAGTAAACCAGGTAGCACGAACAAGAAACCGATAAAGTTAGCTAGCACCAATGCCAGGAGCGCTTGCTGCCAGCCTAATAGCAAGCCTAGCGCGATACCCAGCTTAACGTCCCCAAAACCAATCCATTTGCCGCGTGAAGCGAGGTACAGTATGCCGTAAATCCCGGTTATTGGCATGAGGGCGTAGAGCGCTTCTAGCGGCCAATCTATTGGCGCTACGCTCGACAGTACCATGCGGCCTATAAAGAACAAAACTGCCAGAGCAATCAAAGGAAATACTAGTTTGTCCGGTAGGAGCGTCCAACGCAGGTCATAGATTGCTAATATAGCCAGCATGGCCAGTACCGCTAGCCAGATACCGAACAATATTCCGGACAACCAGCCCTCAAGACCAAAAGGCCAAGCAAAATATGACAGGCTAAATGCTAAGCCTAGTAGCAATTCAGCCAACAAAACACTCCACCCGATAGCCTTTTTACAATAACGGCACCTTCCCCTCAAGAAAATCCAGCTAAATATCGGCACTAGGTCCAAAGGTGCTAGGATGTGATGGCAGTGTTCACACTCCGAACGGCCGCGAACAAAGTCTTTTTTCTTGCGCAACCGCCAAGCAACTGCACCCGAAAAACTACCGAGTATCGCACCCAACCAGAAAAAAATAAGGCCTATCGTAAACTCCATATCCCTCTTATGCTATCACAGCCAATATCATCAACAAAGTCCCCCAGTTGCCCGGGGGACTTATAAATAGTTGTACTTAATAGACTCTTAACTTATATGGTCTGGCAGTAGGAGCCACCGGTCTCGAGCTTAACGACAATTGCTCGGTTGCCAGTTGAACCCGCGACGAAGCTTGAAGCAACACCAGCGGGATTACATTTACCACCAGGCATTACATAAACTGTATCTAGAGCGACAGCTAGTGCGTTAGGGTTGGTGGTCGCAGGTGCGACGGCACTGGTGACCCACGCATAATCACCGCTAGTCGATGGCCCCTTGAACGAGCTGTCGGCTGCTAGGTAGGTTGAAGCGAACGTCGTGTCTAATGTTGGCAAGCTACCATTATTATTTGACTTGTATGTATTCACAGCGGCGACTACCCGGCCAACATCGGCTCGACGCTGCTCATCTCTCTGTGACTTCTGTAGCTGTGGTAACGCCAAGAACACCACCAGGAAAATCAACCCGGCAATTGCCAGCACCAAGACAACCTCGATGATGGTAAAACCTTTATCTTTTTTAATACTAGAGTTCATAATTTCCTTTCCACCCCGTCAAGGGATACGAACTTAACGTGTCATGCTTATGATTATAACAACACCCTGTTGCTTCGCAAGTACTTTTTATAAGTTGGTCTGTCCGACCAGACCGTAGATAGGTAACAAAATCGCTCCCACCATACCACCCGCCACCACGGCAAGTGCCACCATAAGAAGCGGTTCGATAGCGGTTGATATGTTCTTGATAGCGGTATCAACTTCTGCCTCGTAAAAGTTAGCTGCTTTACCCATCATGGCATCAATGCCGCCAGACTGCTCACCGATACCAATCATCTGAGGAACTAGTGGCAAGATATAGTCTTCGGTTTTTATAGATGTTGAGAGTGCTTTGCCAGAGCGAACCTTCTCACCCGCCCGATCAATCGACTCTTTTACCAGTACATTGCCAACTGAACGGCCAGCTATACGTAGCATCTCCAGCATTTGGACGCCGCTTTGCAAGAGGGTTTCGCCAGTACGACAAAACCGTGCCATATATAATTTTCGGAATAAGTCTTTAAAAAGTGGCACATTGAGCTTAAAGGTATCGAGCTGGCGCCGGCCAATCTCGGTTTTAGCATGACGCCTCAAGAAATAAATTCCGCCAGCAATCACCAACAGCACTAACCACCAAAAATTAGTTACGAAATGCCCCATCTGCACCATAATGTCAGTCAGCAGAGGTAGAGGTTTTTTCAAGCTAACATAGAGATTCTCTATCTGGGGCACAACCGTTGTCAGCATAAAAACTATGACCAAAACTATAACAGCCAATACGATAGCCGGATAAACCATGGCCCCACGTACTTTCGAAACAATCTCGGCTTCTTTTTCTTGTTGGGTCGCTATACGCTCCAGGGCTTTGTCCAGCGTGCCGGAAACTTCACCTGAAGCAATCAATGCTATATAAAGGTCATCAAATATAGTGTGTTTTGAAAACGAGTCAGCCAAAGTTTTACCACCCTCAACACTGGTGATAATTTCTTGTATGATGCCCTTTAACTTAGTATTAGTAGTTTGGGCCTGAACGGTGTGTAAGCTCTGCGCTAACGGAAGACCGGCACTAATGAGAGTTGATAGCTGTCTTGAGAATATTACCCGGTCTTTAGTAGTGACGCGGTTTTTAAGTTTATCGAGTAACCCACTCTTTTCCGAGGCTAGTTCAACCTTTATCGGTACCAGGTTACGGCTCATCAATAACTTAGCTGCCGCCCGCTCTGACTCGGCCTGAACTGTAGACTTAACAACTTTATCGGTGCTGGTATCGCGGGCTGAGTATGAAAATGTCAACATGACCGTTATCCTCTCATCATCCTGTCGAACTCGGTTAAATCAATAGCGAAATTACGGGCTTCTTCATAGGTCACTTGACCTGCCTGCACCAGTCCAGCCAAAGTTTTGTCCATCGACTGCATACCCTGGTCGCCACCGGTCTGGATTACGGCGTCAAGCTGGTGAGATTTACCTTCACGGATAATGTTACGCACCGCCGGAGTTGCCACCAAAATCTCAGCCGCCACTGTGCGCCCGCCGCCAATAGACGGCACTAACCGCTGCGAACAAATCGCCATCAGGATATTGGCTAACTGAGATCGAATTTGGGGCTGTTGATGCGGCGGAAAAACGTCAATCATACGGTCAATAGACTGGGCAGCGGAGTTGGTGTGCAAGGTAGCGAAAACCAAGTGACCAGTCTCAGCTATAGTTATGGCCGCCGAAATCGTCTCAAGGTCACGCATTTCGCCGATAAGCACTACGTCTGGGTCTTGGCGGAGCGAGCTGCGCAAGGCAGCCGAAAAGCTATAGGTGTCGTAGTGTACTTCCCTCTGGACAACTACCGACTGTTTAGACTTGTGCGTAAATTCAATCGGATCTTCGATGGTGATTATATGATGTGACTTCTCGGAGTTTATCTTATCAACCAGGGCTGCAAGCGTGGTTGATTTGCCCGAACCAGTCGGTCCGGTCACCAAAACCAACCCGCGCGGGTAGTCCGAAAAAGTATTGACTATAGCTGGCATACCCAGCTCTTGAATACTTTTGATTTCGTTAGGTATCAAGCGAAGAGCCGCAGCCAGATTCCCTCTTTCATGGAAGGCATTGACGCGAAAACGGCCAAGGTCTCCAAATGCGAAACTAAAGTCAAACTCTTTGTCTTTTAGTAATATCTGCTGCTGGTCTTGATCGAGTATAGAAAAAACCAATCGTTCGACGGTGGCTTCATTTAATACTTCGGTGCCAGCTATCGGCGCCAAGGCGCCATCAATCCTTAGCATCGGCGCAAGACCTACTTGAATATGAAGGTCAGATGCCTTCTTGCGGATGACTTCTTCTAGTAGCGTTTCGATTCTGATACCTTGTTGTGTCATACCCACTCCTTTTTGCTTAAGCCATGTTCGCTGCTACGCGGTTTACTTCTTCCATTGTCGTCAAACCTTGTAGGGCTTTCAGATAACCGTCTTGACGCATAGTCACCATACCTTCGGCGATTGCCTGCCGTTGGATTTCAGCGCTTGTCGCGTGCTTGACAATCAAGTTCTGAATGTTCTCTGTCACCGACATAACTTCATAGAGTCCGACTCGCCCTTTATACCCACCCGGGGACTGCGGTGAGTCCTTCCCCTTCATTAAAGTATAAGTGTTTTGGTTAGCAAGTGGAAGGTCCTTATAGCCAAGATCCTCGGAAACCCGAGCCACTTCGGCCGCCGTCTTCGGTAAAAGCATACCTACCGTCTCATTAATACTAGCTATTTGGCGCGCATCGGCTGCAACTGGCTCCTTGTCAGGGCTAAGTCGCCTAACCAACCGCTGGCCGATGATAGTATTGACGGTCGAAGCGATCAAAAACGGCTCAATACCCATGTCGAGTAAACGCGGCAAAACACCGGCAGCTGAGTTAGTGTGGAGGGTTGAGAAGACTAAGTGGCCCGTCAGTGCCGCCTGAACAGCTAGGTTAGCGGTTTCTTTGTCTCGAATCTCTCCAACCATGACAATATCAGGGTCTTGGCGCAGGATTGAGCGTAAACCAGTAGCGAAAGTTAGACCGACATCGGTATTGACTTGAATCTGGTTGACGCCGGCCATCTTATACTCAACCGGATCTTCTAGTGTCACGATATTGACGGTATCATTTTTAATTTCCTGTATAAGCGCATAAAGACTGGTCGACTTACCCGAACCAGTCGGGCCAGAAGTAAGTACCATGCCATTAGGCTTAGCAATACCGGCTCGTATATTTCTAAGTGCTCGGCCAGCATAGCCCATCTCTTCGAGCTTGAAACTGGAGCCCGACTTATCGAGCAAACGAACGATAACCTGCTCGCCCCATACTACCGGGCTGATGGCGATACGCAGATCGACGTCTTTACCAGCCGCATGAACAGCAAACTGACCATCCTGCGGTATTCGGTGTTCGTCAATTTTCAGATTGGATAAAATTTTTATTCGAGATATCAGGGCTGGTTCAATAGATTTAGGCAATTTCATAATCTCACGAAGCACACCGTCAATCCGGCAACGAATTCGTAAGTCATGTTCGGTTGGTTCAATATGAATATCAGACGCCCTTGAACGAGCCGCATATTCCAAAATAGTGTTGAGCGCTCGGCTAATCGGTGAATCTTGCCTGATAATAGGTGCGTTGCCTTCGGCGTCATGTGTTGTCTTATCGTCAGTAACGGCTGCGGTTATAGCAGCACCGACACCCTCGGCCAGGTCAGTCTTATACTGCTCTAGAACATGGCCAATGCCCTGTTCCGACGCCATATACACCTTAAGGGGCCGCTGAATCTTATTAGCCAGAAAGTCAACCGCCTGAACATTATTAGCATCAAGCATAGCGATAGCTAGCCGTTTGGCCGAGCTACCGTCACCACCCAATTCTCCAAGAGGTACAGCCATATATCTCTCGGCGACGTCTTGCGGTAGAAGTGACAAGACTTGCTGGCTAATAGTAGCGTCGGTTAAGTTGACATAAGGTACGGAACTGACTTTGGCAACGGCTTTAGTCAATGTCTCATTATCGACAATTCGATTTTGCAAAAGCTCGGTTAGTAGAGGCGTACCAGCAACTTTGGCCGCTTTACGCTGAGCTTCTAGTTGTTGTTTTGTTAGGGCTCCTTCGCTCAGCAGTAGTTGTTCGAGTTTCGTCTGGAGCTCTTCGGTAATTACTGCCATGCTGAGAGCCCCTTAATTTCCAATCGGATTCTGGTCGCCGCCTTCAATCGTAATCGGTACTGTTGGGTTAATTGCTTGGTCGTTGAATATATCTGACGAAGGTGAGACTATTTCAGCCGGAATTGGTTTAGCAACTTCAACATTGACCGGTTGAAGCGTCTGGTCGCCAAGAACAAGTTTAATGACAAAAAACACTAACAGACCGACGACTGCGACAATAAAGATTAAGGTAGCTATGTCTGATTTCTTCATGGCTCTATACTCTTAGTTTTTTCTACGTTTACATTGGCAGCGGGTAGCGAGTAGGTGGTACCGGTGATTGTTAGCTTCAAACTAGCGGCGTCGCCTTGCAGGTTAATCTGAGTTATCTTAATGGGTCGTATAACTTTGGTGATATCAACCAGGGCCTGCCTTAGCTGTGACTGGTTGCCACTGATAGTAACGATAAAGTTCAGCGGCGTAACGCCACCCTCAGAACTTGGCGTAGTCACAGGCGTGAGGGCTCCGCCGTTCTGGCCTTCTCCGACCGATAAGCTGTCAACCGTTACGCCAGACCGTGGGAAAATGGCGGTCGCTAGCGAGTTAGCGAAGGTAGCGTTGTCATTGCCGGCTGGCAAAGCGTCGAGTATGACCTGTAGATTATTGCTTTGACCCTGAGATCCAGCGGAGACCTTAACCTTGGCGAGATCGGCATTAGCCGCTAAGCCGTCAATCTTATCTTTGAGCAAAGGAGCATTTTGTTGGTTCTGCTTAACTATGGTCTGAGCCTCAGTCTTAGCAGCTATGATCTTTTGGTTAAAAAGCGCTTGCTGCACCAAGAACTGAGCTACGACTATACAGACCGTCACGCCGACAGACGCTCCTATAACCCAAGCGAAAGTCCGCTTATTGGTTTTAGTTAACTGCTGCCTTTTCCTAAAACCGGTTAATTTATCGTTAGTGGTTGGGCGGGTGTTTGGTTCTTCGGCCATAATCTATTGTCCTCCTTCGCCCTGTTCGATTCGATCGGCGGTGAATATATCGGGTGCATCTTGCTTAGAGGGTGTAGTTTCAAGTTTTGGAACAGTGATATTGACATTGCGCGAACGGGTTTTGAAAACCGCCGGATCGTATTTGGCACTTATTCTGAAACCGACTACTACCGAGCCGTCCTGGGTGCGACCCATGCCTTGCTCGAGTATAGTAACCTCACTAAATAGCTTAGTCTTAACAACTGCGGCGTCCGCCTCCTGGCTAATATGGTACTCGGCTTCGGCGTTCTGCATGATGTCGCGGAAGGTTATTAGGCCACTAAAGCTGCTAGTTTGGCCTTCGAGACCAATCGTACCTAAGGTGTCATCAACGGTCAGCGACGACAGGCGAACGTTATTGGGCGTACGCGGGTTTAGTATCGGTAGGATATCTATTAGTCTTGAAAAATCATTCTTGTCGTCATGAAGGCTGGATAAGTTGGCCAGCTGGTTCTGTACGGTGACATATTTATCGATGTCTTCTATCTGCCTGATCTCTTTATTGGTGTCACTGATGTTCTGAGTTAGGAGATTTATGTGAATGTTCTGCACGGCATAAACCCAGAGGGCCAACAAAACAGTAGCGCCTCCGGCTATTAAAATAGCTAATATAGATATACCGACTACCCTTGCTTGGTCATGCTTGGCCTTTAGATAGTCGCGTTTAATGTCGGGAAGAAGATTAATCCGAATCATTCCTCGCTCCCCCTTTCGGCCAAGCCCAGCACTACTGCAAACTGCGCCGAGTAATCCTGCATGCTAGCTCTCATATTTGAAGAGACTGAAACTTTTTGCCAAGGGTTGCCCAGTTCTACTGGCAAGCCGACTTTGTTAGCAATATAAGCCGCTAGCCCCGGTACGGTTACGCCGTATTCCGAAACTATCATGCCGCCAACCGGTATGCGCGGATAACGGGTCTGGAAAAACTTAATTGATTTGACGATTTCCGAGATAAACTGGTCGACAGTCGCCGATAACGACCGGACAACTTGCCCCTCCAACTTATCGGGCTGCATGCCGAACTTCATTACAAACTGGGCGGCTTGCGGCCCCTGAATATTAAGATTCTGAGCAGTAGCCTTAACCATAGTTTGTAGACCGGTTGGTAGAGTGCGAATCAGCCGCGGCGCATCAGCATAAGTCATGACGATATCGGTTGAAAAATCACTAATTTCAACTATTAAACGGGCGTCTTTAACCCCCACCGGTAGTAGGGCCCGCGTGAGGGCTATCGAGTCTGGCTCAATTGCTACGACATTAAGCCCGAGACCTTCTACCAGGTCCATCCGGCTCTCACTGAAACTGTTAGCCACGCTTGCTAACATGACTTCAACTTTAGTCTGGTCGTTAAGCGACTTGCCCAGTACCGCCCAGTCAACCTTAGCTTCGTCGATGCTCATAGGGATATATTGTTCAGCTTGGTATTTTATAGTGGCAGCTAACTCGCTGGCCGGCATATCGGGTACGTCTATGACGGTTGCAAACATCTTATTTGACGGCACCCCAACGATAACATCTTTGCTTTTTATACCACTCTGGCCAATAGCGGTCGTGATGATTTCACCAAGCTTACGCTGATCGTCAAGTGAATCTGACCCACTAACCCGAATGTCAACTGGAACACTGGCGAATCGTTCTAGCGACCAGCTGCCATTTCCACCCTTAAGCTGGACGACACGAACAGCGGTCGTACCGATGTCCAGTGCAAAATAATCGCCCACCGATGAAAATAGCTTCATGTTAGGCTTTATTATACATAAGCGTTAAGCTGGTTTCAATGAATTAGACTTTTTTATAACCTAGTCGGCAACTCTTGTTGATAATCAGTCACAAAACTCGACCCGTTAGTCCGGGCTCGTACATAATCGCTAACCAAAACCCCAGGGTGCAAGTTAAAGGTTTC
>JAEYUN010000029.1 GCA_023432475.1 Candidatus Parcubacteria bacterium
ACTACGACTTGCTGTCGTCTGTCTTGTCACTGGCTTTGTCGTCCTTCATGCTTTTACGCAATTCTTTTGCAGACGAACCAATGCTTTTAGCGAGTTCCGGCAGTTTCTTGGCACCAAACAAGATCAGTATGATGACTAAGATAATGATTAGCTCTGGTGCACCAATTGATGGCATGTGATGTATCCCCCTTGATTATTGTTTGCTAATACAATAGTATAATGGTAACGTATCAAATGTCAAAGAGAAAATACACATGAATTTAATATATACACTCTACTACTTAGCCGCCGAATATAACTGCGGTACATACGGCAGCGGGAACTTTAACGACGAACGCAGCTGTGACGCTATCATGGGTGGTCTTGCCAATACTGGTACCGACGTCGTCATTGGTATTGCTGGCGGACTGGTTCTTATCGGTTTGGCTATTTATCTGTTTGTCCGCAACCGCAAAAAGAAATAGTAACCGGTTAAGTCAGGTTTAATTTGCTGGTTTAGATAGCTCTCAGGTAAATTAGTCGCGTTTTAGCATTACCGTGAATGCTTCAGAGGGTATATCGATTTTGCCGAAACGTTTCATACGTTTTTTACCCTTTGCTTGTTTGGCGAGGACTTTTTTCTTACGGCTAACATCGCCCCCGTAGAGGCCGGTGGTCACGTCTTTGCGATATGCCGATAAGTCTTCGCGAGCAATAAACCGGCCGCCGATAGCCGCTTGTAGAGCGACTTGGAAGTTTTGGCGCGGAATAACGTCTTTTAGTTTTTTCACTATTATCCGACCAATGCTTTCCGCCTCCGTACGATGGGTCATAAGACTGAGCGCGTCAATCATCTCGCCAGCAACATAAAAATCAACCCTTACCAAATCCTCAACCCTATAGTCCGCTAGTTCGTAGTTGAAGCTACCATAACCACTAGTTACACTTTTAAGCTGATCGTAAAAATCCGTCAACAAGTTGGCGAGAGGCGCTTCAAAACTAACTAGAGCCCGCTCATCGAGATAGCTCAGATTTTTCTGACGACCGCGTTTGCTAGTGATAAGTTGCAATATGCCACCCAGATAGCTCTTCGGTACAATAATCTCGCCGCTGACCCAGGGTTCAGCAATCGTATCAACCTTGCTCATGTCGGGCAGGTCGGCCGCACTCTTGATATCGAGTTTTTCACCAGTCGTTAGCGATACGATATAGTCAGTTGATGGATTGGTTAAGACCAAGTTAAGTCCATATTCCCGCTCCAATCTCTCGCGTACGATATCCATATGAAGCAAGCCCAAAAAGCCGATGCGCACGCCAAAGCCCAGTACTGGCGAATTCTCCAACTCAAACTGCAAAGCGCTGTCGCTCAGGCTGAGTTTTTCGACCGCTTCCTTGAGGTCTTGGTAATCTTCATTACTGACTGGAAAAAATCCAGCATAAACAAATGGTTGAACATGCTTATAACCTGGTAGTGGTACAATGGGGCCATGGGCGACGACATGTAATTTGTCTATCACCGTATCACCAACCCGCGCATCGCGAGTAGTTTTTAGGTTGGTCACAATATAGCCAATCTCACCAGTCGATATAGTCTCGGCTGACTTCATACCTGGACTAAGCGCACCCACTTCTAGGGCAATGCCATGGGCCCCAGTCGCGAGCATTTCAATCTGCGCTCCTTTTTTAAGCGTTCCATCAACCACCCGAACGTATAGCACGACTCCGCGATAATCATCATAGTAACTATCAAATATCAATGCCCGAGTTGGTAATTCGGCTCCCCCTCTCGGAGCCGGTACTTTCTCGACAATCTTATCTAGGAGCTCAGGTACGCCATCGCCGGTTTTGGCGCTTATCTTCAGGATATCCGCTTCTTCACAGCCCAGCAGACTAATAATCTCCGATGTGACCTTGGGGACATCGGCCGCCGGCAGATCAATCTTGTTTAAAACCGGTATGATGGTGAGATCGGCCGCCAGTGCCAAGTAGACGTTAGCCAGAGTCTGAGCCTGAACACCCTGGCTGGCATCGACTACTAGCACGGCTCCTTCACAGGCCTCGAGCGAGCGCGATACCTCATAACTAAAGTCGACGTGTCCAGGAGTGTCGATTAGATTAAGCTCGTAGTCGTTGTATTTCATCCGAACCGGCGCCAGCTTAATAGTTATGCCCTTTTCCCGCTCCAAATCCATACTATCGAGCAGTTGGCTTTTCATGTCACGCTGCTGGACAGTAGCCGTCAGCTCTAGCAAGCGGTCGGCCAAAGTGGATTTACCGTGGTCGATATGAGCAATAATGCAGAAGTTTCTGATATGGCCTTGATTCATGAATTATTCCTGTTTGATCTGTCCAAATGCCAAACGTTTAGCGAACTTGCGAACTTTACGCCAAACTTGATCGGCTTCATAGAGTTTCAGTTGCAGAGATACAGCCAAATATACCCCTGCGCTAACTAAAACCACTGTTAAGAATTTTGGAAATAGTATATAAAAACCTTCATCGGCTACAACCTGACCGAAAATCGACAACGTAAACAGTGTAAACACCGCCATAATTACAGTAGCAAATAACATCCGGCCAATAGCCTGAACGAAATCTAGCGTAAAGAGCTTAGGAATACGACGCGACATGATAAAGAATAATATCCCAACTTCAGTGGCAGCGACGATAGATTGCGCCCACGCCAGGCCAAAGATACCCATGTTGAGAGCCATAGTAAAGTAAATCGCCAGGGCTACGTTAAGCGAAATCGTAAAAATTGATATATAAAGTGGAGTCCTGGTATCTTTTTGGGCATAAAAACTACGCGAGGCGATATGGTAAACCGAGCGAAACACAATTGCTATCGACAAAATACCCAACGTAGTTGCTACTACAGGCGCACCTTTAGTAAACAAAAAGTTGACCAGGTAGTCTTGGGCCAAAAAAACGATAGCCGCTATTGGCAGGGCTAACCATATAATCACTCTAATAACCGACAATAGTTCGTTACGAAAAAGGTCTGGACGGCCTTGGCTGAGTCGTTCTGTCATCTGAGGAAAAGCTGCCGTAGAGATTGCTACGCCAATAAGTGTTACCGGCATCATATGCAGAGTAGTCGCTTGGTTGTAAGCACGCACTGTGCCGTAAACCATGCGTGAAGCCAAGTTGGTTTCAACAATACCGTTGAAGTAGTCGATACCTTGGTCAAGCGAGCGGGCTGGCAGTAGTCGAAGAACCTGACGAAAGCCGTGATTCTTCCAGAAGATCTTAAATCTATAGTCAAAACCAAGACCTATCAAACCGATTGAGCTGACAACCAGTTGCATAATTGACCCGAGCACGACGCCCAGCGCCACACCCATAATACCGCCTTCGAAGACCTGAACGCCGCCAATATTTATACCACCGGTGAAAAATAACAAGCCGATAATAATCCCGATGTTATAAATTACTGGTGACAGCGCAAAGAAAGTGAAACGCCCAATCGCTTGTTGGATACTTGCAAACACGCTGGCAATCGCAAACAGGAACGGGTTAATGGCTATTACCCGCATCATACTGACAGCCAGACCGCGACCAACTTCGTCGAGACCTGGTCCCACGACGTAACGTACCAACGGGTCGGCAAAAATAATAATCGCGATACTGGCTACTAGAGTAACAACGGCGAGCAAATTGACTAGACTAGTCGACAAGCGCCAAGCTGACTCTTTGTTGCCCGACTGCAGCCGGTCATTGAAAACTGGTATGAAAGTGACGCTAAGCGCACCCGACACTAACACAAAGAACATGAAGTCCGGGATGATGAAAGCGACCGTGTAGGCGTCGGCATAGTTTGGCAGCGTATCGTAGTAGTAAGTGTTGAGTAGACGGTCACGCAGGAACCCTAAAAGTGCCGACAGCAAACTTGAGCTGGCCAGCAAAACAGCCGCGAGCTGCACGGTGAGACGGGCATTGGCTCGGGCGACAAAACGTTGGACGCGTCCCATGCCCTATAGTATACGCTGTTTAACAGACATCGTGAACGCTAAAAACTAAGCATTTTTCGCCATCAATCATCTAGTAAAGCTTGGCGGCTTCTGGCAGCGCCGCACCTTTTAGTACTTCGGCTACCATAGCATCGTCAATAGTCTCTTCCTCAAGCAACTTGTCGGCTAAGACTTTCAGGTAGTTTTTGTTAGCTTTTATAACGACGCGGGCCCTTTCAGCTGCTTCTTTCATGAGTTTTGCTACTTCTTGGTCAATCATCGCCGCTGTCTCGTCACTGTAGGGCCGTTCGTGTGTCATCTTGTCGAACATCAGGCCTCCGCTATCTTCATGGAACACTTGGTCGCGGAAAGCTTCGCTCATACCCTGTTCAAGCACCATATCACGGGCAATTTCAGTTGCTTTTCTGAGATCGCTGCCTGCCCCGGTCGTAACTTTGTCCTTGCCGTACATAACTTCTTCGGCAATACGACCCCCTAGCGCTCGAGCTAAAACATCTTTAAATTCAACTAAACTTGTATAGCTTTTGTCCTCTGGCGGAATAAACCAGGTTACGCCGCCCGTACCGCCGCGCGGGATAATAGTAACTTTGTGAACCGGATCACTATCGGGTAGTACATGGCCGACAAGAGCGTGGCCAGCTTCGTGGTAAGCTGTCATTTCTTTTTCATGGTCGCTCATAACTTTGGCTTTGCGCTCTGGGCCGATTGCAACTTTTTCGAAAGCTTCGGTAACATCACTATTATTGATAGTCTTACGGTTGTGCCGGGCGGCTATGATAGCTGCTTCATTGGCAATATTAGCTAGGTCGGCTCCAGAGCTGCCAGCTGTCTTGGCAGCTAGTTTATCTAGATCCACTGTGTCATCAGCCGGTTTGTTTTTAAAGTGAACTTTTAGAATCGCCTCGCGGTCTTTACGCTCCGGTAAAGATATATTGACGCGCCTATCAAAACGGCCCGGGCGCAATAGCGCTGGGTCAAGCACGTCGGAGCGGTTAGTTGCCGCGAGCACTATGACGTTGGTGCCGGTTTCAAAACCATCCATCTCAACAAGAATCTGATTGAGGGTTTGCTCACGCTCGTCATGACCGCCGCCCATACCAGAACCGCGGCGACGTCCAACGGCATCGATCTCATCGATAAAAATTATGCAGGGCGCGTTCTTTTTAGCTTTTTCAAACAGGTCTCGAACTCGGCTAGCACCAACACCGACAAACATTTCAACAAATTCTGAACCTGATATTGAGAAAAATGGTACTTCGGCTTCACCGGCAACCGCTCGAGCTAACAGAGTTTTACCAGTGCCGGGAGGGCCGACTAGCAAAACGCCTTTTGGAATCTTAGCGCCGACTTCTAGAAACTTCTTGGGATGCTTCAAAAAATCAACCACTTCGGCCAGATCTTGTTTGGCTTCGTCGTTACCGGCAATTTCGTCGAAAACTACTTTGCTTTTTTCGTTACCATACAATCTAGCCCGACTCTTACCGAAACCTAACGCCTGGTTATTCTGACCCTGAGCTTGTCGGAACATGAAGACCAAAAGACCGCCAATAATCAGCATTGGCAACACTATACTGGCGATACTGAGCAGTACTGAGCCAGTCTCAGAAGGCTGTGAGTCTTCTAGGGTAACCTTCGACTGGTCAAATAGCTCATTTTGGGTCAGAGCCCCTACACCACCTTGTATATAAGAGCGGA
>JAEYUN010000027.1 GCA_023432475.1 Candidatus Parcubacteria bacterium
GACGCGCTTTTGCTTCTGAATTCTGGCAAGGCTTTCGTCGTCAGGGATAATTAGCTACCTATATCGCTTAGTTCGCATGCTACAATAAAAGCATGTTAGATATTCGTTATATCCGAGAAAACGCCGATAAAGTACAGCAAGCGGCGACTCATAAAGGTTACCAAGTGAACATCGCCCAGCTACTCCAGCTAGACGATTCCAGACGCGAACTCCAACAGCAAGTCGACGAGTTGCGCACCAGGCGCAACGAAATCTCAGCGCAGATGAAAGGCGGTCAGCCCCAGCAAGCCCTCATTGACGAGGGTAGGCAGCTCAAAGTTGAACTAGCCGAGCGCGAATCGTACCTGGCAAATGCCGAGCAAGAATACGGCACTGCTCTCAACCTGGTGCCGAACATTATACTCGAGGATGTACCACTTGGTGGCGAGCATGACAGCATCGAGATTAAGCAGTGGGGCGAGCAAAAAACGGGCGGTGTTGACCATCTCGACTTCGCCCTCCAGCGTGACTGGGTAGATTTTGAGCGTGGCGCCAAAGTAGCTGGCGCTAAGTTTTATTATCTGAAAGGCGACCTAGCCCTGCTGGAAAATGCTGTGCTGCAGTTTGCTCTTTCGGTCGTGACGGCCAAAGGCTTTAGTTATATGACAGTCCCGCATATGGTCAATAGTCGGGTAGCTGAGGGTTCCGGCTTTGCGCCTAAAGGTGACGCTAGCGGTAATGAATACTTTATAGACGGCGAAGACCTGGCACTTATCGGCACGGCCGAGGCGCCCCTAACTGGTTACCATGCCGACGAGATACTAAATGAAGCCGATTTGCCTATACTATACGCTGGCTACAGCCCCTGTTATCGTAAAGAAGCCGGTACCTACGGCAAGCACACCCGCGGCCTTTTTCGAGTTCATCAGTTTAACAAGCTCGAGATGTACGCCTTTACCCTGGCTGAACAGTCAGCTGAAATTCATGAAAAAATCTTAGCTATCGAAGAAGAGGTCTGGCAAGCTCTGCGCATACCTTACCGTGTTGTCAACATTGCAGCCGGTGATCTTGGGGCGCCAGCCGCTAAAAAGTATGACATTGAGTATTGGTCACCGGTCGACGGGACATACCGTGAACTGACTAGCTGTTCTAACTGTACTGATTTCCAAACAAGAGGGTTAAATATTCGCGTCCGGCGATCTGACGGGAGCGTTGAAGCCGCTCACTCACTCAACGGTACTGTCGTGGCCTTAGCGCGCTCGTTAGTGGCTATCATTGAACACTATCAAAATGAAGATGGTAGTCTACGGGTGCCTGATGTATTAAAACCCTACATGGGCGGCCGCGAAGTTATATGAGTAGGCTGAAGCAGGGTGTGTCCAGGTTCACGCAGGCTGGATATCGCAACGTTGTTAAGCCGGCTTTGTTCGCACAGTCGCCCGACCGAGTTCATGCCGGCATGGTTAAAGTAGCTAAGGGAGTACAGCGCATACCGTTAGTGCGTGATGTGCCTAGGATATGGGCTTACCGTAACGACGGCTACTTAGCTCAAAAAGTTATGGGATTGCAGTTTCGTAACCCAATAGGGCTGAGTGCTGGTCTCGACAAAAATGCTGACATGGTCGGAGTAATGCAGGCCGTCGGCTTTGGTTTCATGATAGCCGGTTCGGTAACGGCTAAGCAGGGTACCGGCAACCCAAAGCCATGGTTTTATCGTTTAAAAAACTCCCGTTCGCTGGTTATAAACGCTGGCCTGCCTAACCGGGGGGCCAAGCTAATCGCCAAGCGGATTAGCCGCTATCCCGACAGGTTATTCAAGCATTTCCCACTAACGATATCGGCTGCCAAAACCAACAGCCAACAAGTTGTCAGCGACCAAGAGGGCATAGCCGACTACTGTGAAACATTGAGTATTATGGACGGCTTGGCGCAGGTTGCACTGCACGAAATCAATATATCTTGTCCGAATACTTACGGCGGCGAACCTTTTACTACACCAGGACGGCTAAATTCGCTACTGACAGCTGTCGACACTCTCAAGCTCTCTAAGCCCGTCATAGTAAAAATGCCAATCAGCCTAGCTTGGAAAGATTTCAAGCATTTGCTAGATGTCATAGTTAAACACAAAGTAGCAGCCGTTAACATCGGCAATTTATTAAAAGACCGCGCTAAAGCGAAGTTGCGTGATGAGTTACCGAAAGATATCAAAGGCAATCTAAGCGGTCTGCCAACCCAAGCCATAAGCACGGAACTGATACGCCGAACATACGCCGCTTACGGTAAAAAACTTACTATAGTCGGCACAGGCGGTGTATTTTCAGCCGAAGACGCTTACGAAAAAATCAAAGCTGGCGCTACACTGGTTGGTATGGTTAGCGGGGTTATTTTCGAAGGCCCACAAGTTATAGGCGAAATCAATCGCCGGTTAGTCGAGCTACTGAAAGCTGACGGGTTGACTAACGTAAAAGATGCTGTTGGTCTCGAGTCAGGTCGCAAAAGTACTATATAATATTAGATAGATCGAGTATATCAGCTCGGTAGGAAGCTTCTAAAAAAGGAGGGGAGTATGATTGAACATATCGATATTAGCGGCGTGCGTTATGCGCTTGACGATACTACTAAAAAATACGTTACCAAGAAAATTGGCCGCTTGGACAGATACGTACCTCGTCATGCCCGTAAAACCCTCAAAGCTGAGGTTGTCTTGCGTGAAGTTAACCGAGCTAACGGCAACAAGTACGAGTGTTCTGTTAAACTCAGTCTTCCTAATAAATCCTTAAACGCTACCGACTCAACCATGAACATGCTTGCTGCCGTCGACATAGTCGAGGCCAAATTGATCCAGCAACTACGCAAATATAAAGAAACTTCTACTCCTCAAAAAGGCTGGCGAGCTCGAGTGGCTCGTATTAAACAACGCCTCGGCTAAGCCAGTTTTGGCGCCTTCTATCTCGGCTTGCTCTAGGGTATAATGTAAATAGTTGTTCAGGTGTGATAAAAGAAGTTAAAGGAAGAACAAAAGAACACTATGATTAGTCGACAGACCGCTCTAACTAAAGTTTTTGGCGATCCGCAAAAGCGGACGCTAAAACGTCTGCAGAAAAAAGTCGATGACATAAATGCCCTGGCTGAAAAATACCATCGCATGTCGACATCCGATCTTAAGAAACAAACCGAAGTATTAAAAAAACGTCTGGCGAGCAAAAAAACCGCACTGGACGACCTGCTGCCAGACGCGTTTGCCCTAGTGAGAGAAGCGTCTGACCGGGTGTTGGGTATGCGACATTTCGACGTCCAGCTTATGGGCGGCATGGTATTGCACGAAGGGAACGTTGCGGAGCTCAAGACCGGTGAAGGTAAGACTCTCATGGCAACTCTGCCGAGCTTTTTGAACGCTCTGGGCGCTAACGGGGTTCATGTCGTGACAGTCAATGATTATCTAGCGCAGCGTGATGCCGGCTGGATGGGGCAGATACATCATTATCTTGGGCTTAGTGTGGGTTGCATTATCAACGATCAATCTTTCATATTCGACCCCAAGTACGACAACCCAGACCACGAAGATCCGCGCATGAAATTGTTGCGTCCATGTACGCGAAAAGAAGCTTATGCGGCCGATATTACCTACGGCACCAACAATGAGTTCGGGTTCGATTATCTGCGCGACAACATGGTCAACGAAGTCGACCTACTGCGCCAGCGTCAGCTCAATTTTGCTATCGTTGACGAAGTGGACTCAATTCTAATCGACGAGGCTCGTACACCGCTAATCATTAGCGCCCCGGCGGCGGAAAACCCTGATAATTATATTAAATTTGCCAAATTGGCACATACTTTAAAGCCAGAGCATTATACTTTAGACGAAAAACGTAAGAGCGTCGCCCTAACCGATGAGGGTGTTGATATTGTCGAGAAAATGCTCGGTGTCAAAAACCTTTATAGCCCCGAGCACGTCCGGAGCGTTTATCATATGGAACAGGCTTTGCGGGCCGAAACTTTATTTAGGCGCGACAAAGACTATGTCGTCAACGCCAATAACGAAGTTATTATTGTTGATGAGTTTACTGGTCGCCTGATGCATGGCCGGCGCTATAACGAAGGTCTTCACCAAGCGATTGAGGCTAAAGAGAGTGTGGCTGTTTTGCAAGAAAGCATGACACTGGCAACAATCTCGTTCCAAAATTATTTCCGTCTGTACGCCAAACTTTCCGGTATGACCGGTACGGCTTTTACGGAGGCTGAAGAGTTTCAGCAGATATACGGGCTTGACGTCGTGCAAGTACCGCCGAACAAGCCGCTTATCCGCGAGGATAGACCTGACAAGATTTTCAAGACCGAAGCCGGCAAGATTAAGGCGTTAGTAGCTGACGTGGCCGAGTTTCACAAAGCTGGCCGCCCGGTACTAATTGGTTCGGCCTCGATCGCTAAAAACGAACTCATATCGAGCGCTCTTAAAAAAGCCAAGATTCCGCATGAACTTTTGAATGCCAAAAACAATGAACATGAAGCTATGATTATTGCCAAAGCCGGTCAAAAAGGTTCTGTGACGCTCGCCACCAATATTGCTGGACGCGGTACTGACATTGTCCTAACTGATGAAACGCGTAAACTGGGCGGCTTGGTAGTGCTAGGCTCAGAGCGTCATGAAGCTCGTCGTATCGATAATCAGCTTCGTGGTCGCGGTGGTCGCCAGGGCGATCCCGGTCTGACACAGTTTTACGTCTCAGCCGAGGATGACCTGATGCGTATTTTCCAAGGTGAGCGCATAGCGTCTTTGATGGACCGGTTAGGCGTCGACGATGACACGCCGATAGAAAACAAAGCCGTGTCCAAAACCCTCGAATCAGCTCAGAAGCGGGTCGAGGGCTATAGCTACGATACCCGCAAAAACGTCGTTCAGTACGACAACGTTATAAATCGTCATCGCAAGGTTGTCTACAAGATTCGACGCGAGATTTTAGAGGGAGAGAATATCAAACCTGAAATCGAGCGTCTTCTCAGTGAAAAAGTCGCTGAACTGACCCTTTTACCTGCCAAGAATAACCCGCGTTTCAACGAAGACTTCAAGGCGGTGATACCTTTAACAGACGGGGAACTC
>JAEYUN010000031.1 GCA_023432475.1 Candidatus Parcubacteria bacterium
ACAAGACTCCCTCCATTCAGGGATTGTGTGGCAAAAATATTCAAGTCGCTTGCCGCTTTGAAGGAATGAGTGACAAAGAAATAAAAAAGCTTGAAGAGAGGGCTAAGTCGCGCGGTCATAATATCAAGGTTGAAGCCAGCGACACGAAAAATATTTTTGGCAGACGCACGGTTAGCACTATAAGTGTTGATGGCAATAAAATGTCGGCTGCTGAATTCGCCGCCGACCTAGGCAAGCGCAATAGCGTCTCCCAGACCGCCATGCGTAGCGTCATGAAACCATGGATAGCGGCTTGGGCTGGGGCCAAAGTTAACAACCTATTCTCAAAACTGGGTATATCAAAAGCTAAAAATGTCTCTGGTGCGACCAGCGTAGAAGACGCCAAAGAAAAAATTAAACAAAACCAACGAGGAAACGTTGATCTTGATGTATCATCTCGCAATCCGGTGGCCGATGATAATGAAGAGGAGGCTAGGAGAGCAGCCGCTGCTAATGAAAATGCCGACAAGCTCGCGGGGGGCGAACCTAAAAGTAGCAACATCGGCGACAGAATACGTACCAATGCTTTAAAAAATCTAAGCTCTACGGCCCAAGAGACCGTAACCCGTATGGCTGGCTCGGTGGCAAAAGGCGTTTTAATCACCGGGGCCATTGACTCGGCCTGTACGGTAGTTAATACCGTTTCAGCCATTGGTTATATGGCAAAATACGCTGGTGCCCTGCAGCTCATACGCTTTGCTATGACATTTTCAAACGTCGCCCACGCCACTAAGGCAGGGGAGGCGACGACAGCCTCGCACGAAGCTCTCGGTGCCATTTTAAATACCACCACCGCTACCGACGACCGAACCGCCGCCGACTCATACGGCTTCCAGTATATGGCTTATGACATTTTAGGCGACTCGACCGATACCGCTGAGTTTAAGTTGGGCGGCGGATTGCCGGCTGAAATGAAGGCTTCGCTCGAGCTGGTTGATGGTCTAACCCAAAACGGTGAAGTCTGTAACTTTATCCAACACCCCGGTGTCCGCATTGGTTCGGCCCTCGTCGGAATCGCAGCGGCTATATTTTCTGGCGGCACAATAACCGTCGGTCAAGTTTCGGCTAGCGTGGGGATAGCCGCTATATTATCGGTTATACAGCAGTTTTCTATCCCGCTGATCGCCGACATGGTAGCCGGTGAGTTTGTTAATGACTCCACCGTCGGTAACAGCAGTGGTAACGCTCTAGCATCCGGCTATGGCGCCTTCTATGCTCAGCTTAACAACAACACCGGCCTCCAGGTTATGACAACCGAACAGGCTGCCGTATTTGACCAGACCATTAAAGCCGACTATGTCGCTCAGGCGAAGCAAGAATCAGTTGAAGAAACTGGTCAGTTTGACGCTAGTAATCCCAACTCCTTCCTGGGCAGCCTTGCTATGCAGCTCATGCCGGCCATCAACAGCAAGTCGGTAGCCGACCTGAGCGGCAAGCTGGTCTCACTAGTTGCCAACCCCATCTCGAAAACCGCCCAAGCAGCTACTGACCCTAAAGCTCAGTACGAAGTTTGCACCGACAGTGACTATAAGCGACTAGGTATAGCAACCGATCCGTTCTGCAACCCGGTCTACGCCATGTCCGACAGCGCACTCGCTAAAGATGTCGACGAAGTTATCGCTTTTATGTACGAAAATAATTATATCGACAGTCAAGGCAACCCGCTTGGGGACTACGGTACGTTTATGGCCGAGTGTGTCGATAACACCAGTCCATTCGGGATAAATAACGAAGACACAGCCGGACGGATAAGACCGGAAAGCTGTATACCAGGCAAGACAGACAGACCAGAAGAGTTTTGGATACACACCGTAGATAGTCGAATATACGAGAAAATGCAGTGTCTTATTGAAGATGACTCTAGCGCTTGCGGGGCAGCCGCCTACGTCGAAAATAACGCCGGTGTTTGCCCGGCCGGTGCGGTTGGTGTAGCCGATATTAAAAAGGGTTATTGGGACGGCGGGTACCGCGACGCTACTTTTTGCGCCGTTGATAACACGGTCGACAGCAGCATGTCGGGCATCCGCGACGCCGACGTGTTCCGTGATAACAATCAGGTACTCCAAACCAACACCACCGGCAAAATTGTCGTACTCGACCGGGCAACCGCCGATATGGTTGAGTTGGTTAAAAAATATACCGAGTCAACCAGTAAAAGCGCTTTTGCCGCTACCTTTTCGTACCGCAGCCACAACCAACAGTGTTTAATGTTCTACTACACTCACTACAGCGCCAACGATTCGACTTATTCAAAACTCCCAACCTCATGTAGTGGTATATCGCAAAGTGACGCCGACGCTATGCGCGCCAAAATGAGCGGCAACTACTTCATGCCGAAGTCGTTTTATGTATCTGACCATGAGTCTGGTAGAGCCCTTGACGTAGTCGATCTGGCTTGGATAAACCAATGTGTTAGCGGCAATTACGACGGTGACGGCGGCTACGCTTCTAATACATGTTACAATTTCGTATCGGCCGCTATTCCGGGCGATTTACACCATGTAGTCTGGAAAGGAAATTAGACCCATGACAAACACAAAACCGGTTGTCAAATCCGTCTGGCCTAAAGTCTCACTGCTGCTCAGGCGCGCCGCTCTGGCTTTAGTACTAACCCTAGCCGCTATCATACCCTCGACTTCGCCGACAACCACTTCGGCTCTCAGTGTGCCAGGTTTGGCAGTAGGCAGCTACAATATTTTAGGCTATTACCACCAACCAGGGGCGACACGTTACGAACCGGCAAGGCTGCGGCAAATTGTCGCTAACATCAACGATATGCGCCTCGATGTAGTGGGGTTGCAAGAATACCGCGACCAAGGTCGTGGCGACCCCAAAGCTCTCGAGCACGAACTACAAAAACTCAACCCGGCCTGGCGAATGGTTTACAACGAACACGGTGTCCAGCTAAATATGGTATATAACAGCAATACCGTCCGTTTGATCAAAGACCGAGCTATAAAAACCTTTGACAACCCTAGCTGTACTGGTGGTACGCCATATGTTAGGGTGGCCAATTTTCAGACCGTCAACGGCAGCCAGGAATTCTTGTTTATAAACCTACATACCAATTCCCAACATGGTGGCAGCGGCTCAACATGCAGTGAAAGCACTTCCAATAGTGAACGTCTTAGGGTAGTTAGAAGTACCCTGGAAGAGTCGGTCGTACGTGACTTTACTGGTCCGGTGTTGTTCGTTGGCGATTTCAACGCCCGCCCCGACAAACCCAGCGCCAGCAATTACGACCCTGGTGTTGAGAATTATCTCGAGAGCAACGGCTATGCCAACGCCCGTGACATCCCGAACGCTAACCGCAAAAGGGGTGGTAATATCGATCATATCTACTATAAAAAGGCGACAGTGACAGCACCGGCTTACTTTGAAAGTTTAGACTGTAAACCTATTCCTAGAGGCGTTCCAGCCATGTTTGACACTTCTATGACCTGTGCCTCCGACCACGTACCCATAAAAGCTATTTTCAGTAACCTCAACGGTAGCGGTTCGGGTTGCGGTTCGGTTAGTTCCCTGAATGCCGGTCGTAAAACCCAGTTTGAAGAGTGGGACATAACCTTTTACGACCCTTCGATTAGCGCTTGTTGTATCGCAACTGTGTCAAACGGTGAATTAGTTGGTGAGACAAACGCTGAGAAAGCCTATAATTTCCTGGTGACCACCCCAATCAGTACCAACGCCAACCGGCCCTTAACTGCCGCTCAAGCTGCCGGTGCGGTCGGTAACCTTATGCGCGAGTCGGCTGGTGACACCTACAGCCTAAAGACCGACGCTTCCAACGGAACTCATTTTGGGATAGCCCAATGGGGCGCCAGGTTTGCGGCTTTGAAAAACTTCGCCGAGGCCAAAGGGACCGAATGGACCGACTTAAAAACCCAGCTTGAATTCATTGTCTACGAGCTTGAAAATGAAGAGTCGGCCGTCATTAAAGATTCTGACTTTAAAAACGCCCCCAACAGCGAGGCTGGAGCGCGCCTGGCAGCCGTGCGCTGGGACAAGTTTTACGAGCGTTCTGGCGGTAATGGACTGGACAAGCGTCAAGATAACGCCGCCCGGGCTTTTAATGACTTCAGTAACAATACCGGCAGTAGTTCAACAACAGACGAAGAAGCCGATCCTGGCCGTGGTGATGTGCCGGCTAACGACGACGAGGCCCAAGCTTTATCGTATAGCAGCAACGACTCTGCCGGCTGCGCCGCCACCAGCTCCGACTATGTTTTCCCGCTAAAAGCCACTAAGGTTGATGTTAGAAAGTGGGGCAATAACCCTGGCGATACCGAGTGGCGCTCGGGCCGTTATCACGAAAATGTTTTCACTGGTTACTTCGCGGTTGATATCATGGCGCCAGAAGGTACGCCGGTAGTAGCCTTCCGCGGTGGCGAGGTTATAGACGTAAGTGTTGGCAGCCGCAGCGAACTACGCGTCCAGATTAAAGATAGTGACGGTTATACTTACTTTTACACTCACCTCAGCCGCTCGCGTGGTGCCAGTGTAAAAAAGAATGATAAAGTTGAGGCTGGCACGGTTATTGCCTATATCGGCAACCGACAAGAAGCATGGGGTACCAGCCCCCACCTTCATATCGACAAATCAAAAAACCCCGGTGAAGGTCTCAGGGGTAGCTGTACGGCATCCCAAGGCTATTGTCCAATAGCTAGCGAAGATAGGTTTGTTAGAATAGTTAAAGAATTGCATGACTCGTACGAAAAACTAGGCGAGCTACCAACTACAACCACTTCACCAGGAGACCAGTTATGATCAATGAATGGATACGCAACAACAAAAAGCTAGCTGTTATTATCGCTGTTGGCGGCCTAGCACTCTTGGCGCTCATTATATTTTTGGTCGTAAACGTTTTTCAAAACAGTAACCGGGGCGAAGAACAAGAACCGGCTAGTTACATATCTATATCAAACCTGGAAGTGTTGTATGAGGATTTTTCAGACTATACTGTCGGCTATATATCGGACGCCCTCATGACCGCGCTTAGTACCAACCAATCTATGAAAAACGGAAAACCGGCGAGTGACGAAAGCGCTATACCAAAAGACTCTACCAATGCCGAACTTTACAGTGGAAACGGTACCGGCGAATACACTCTAAAAATTGAGGGGGATAAGGTAGACTATTTTGAAGACGACTGGGGTATGTGGCATACTTTTTCTGTTTCTGTTAACGACGGACGTAGATTTAAAGTCGACGTAGCTATTGGCGCTCACAACCGCGACAACGACGTCGCCTACACTAAAATAAATATTACAAAGCTATAGTCTGAACTCCTTTTCGCCGGGGTGCATGGGTGGTGGTGATTATCTTCTGAACGTCGGCTGTTTGTGCCAGCAGGGCTGTCTGGCGGTCTTGGTCTAGTTCGGAAAAAACATCGTCGAGTAGCAATAGGGGGTTATTGTCTGACAAACCTTTAAGTAAGTTTAGTTCCGCATACTTGAGAGCTAGTACGATAGTGCGAATCTCGCCGCGTGAGGCGCTGGTGCGGGCGTCTTTACCGTTTAAGACAAAGCTTATATCGTCGCGGTGTGGGCCGGTGCTAGTAAAGCCTCTTAAGGCGTCTTTTTCCAGATTTTTACTAAGTTCCCGGACTAGGGCATGCGAGTCTCGGTGAGTCGGGGTGTATTCAATCCTTAATTCGTCTTTGCCGCCTGATAAGTTGCTGTAGTGTTGGCTAAGCTTTTCGTTAAGTTGGTCGACTAGTTGCAAACGTGCCTCGGTAATCTTGGCCCCGTGTTCAGAAAGGGCAATATCCCAAACAAACACGGCGTCTTTTAGGAATTCTGAGGAACTGTTTCTTTTAAGTAGGTTATTGCGCTGCAGTAAGGCTCGTTCGTAGCGCGACAGGTTGGTGCGATATGACGGTAGGGTAGATATTAGTAAGTTATCTAGGTAAGCCCGCCTCATACCTGGCGAGCCATGTATCAATAGCAAATCGTCTGGTTCAAATAAAACTACCGGTAACTGTTGTTTATAAGAAAACCGGCCTCTGTTTACACCGTCAACGATAAGTTGTTTATAGACCGACTGTTCCGGGGCAAAGCGCACTTCGCGCTCATGATCCCCCAAGTGACCGGTAACCCGCCACCAAACAGTGTCGTATTTTCTAAGGTGCTCATCGCTGTCGCGAAAAGATTTACCGCGCAGCAACACATAAACTGCCTCTAGTACATTTGTTTTACCCACACCATTACTACCACTAAGTACGGTTATCTCTGGCGAAAAATCAAACCGCCTCTCTTCATAAGAGCGGAAGTTATATAGTACAAGTTGGCTCAGGTTCACTTATTTATTTTATACCTTGGCTTGTAAAAACTAGCTCTTAAGCGGCATGACGATATGTTGATAATCATCTTCACCGACCGGACGAATAATACACGGCGCCAACTTACCACTAAAGCCGAAGGATATTTCTTCGGTGTCAACACAACTAAGGGCTTCTATAAGGTAACGTGAGTTTAGTGTTATCGAACCCTCGCCATTAACTGCCGCTTCAGTTTGCGAAGTATTTTCTCCGAGCTGGGAGGCTACCGAATGGATAGATATAACATTTTTAGTGTTATCGGCGTGCAGGGTTACACTTCCGCCGCTCTCGCGGGCAAATAAACTGGCTATTTTAGTTATACGAGTTAGCTCGTTGGTATTAAGTGTGGCGGTTATTTCGGTTGTTTTCGGAATCAACTGGCGGTAGTCGGGGAAATTACCCTCAATCAACCGGCTGGTTATTTGGATATCGCCCATTTTAAACAGAACCTGCGAGTCATCAAACAGCAGTTCAACTTCTTCGCAGTCTTCCGGTACTACTCGAGTAACCTCCTGTAGAGTTGAAGCTGGTATTAGCGCGTTAATATCACTGGCTGGCGCTGAGCTAACCGCCCGCTCCGCTAGGCGATAACCGTCGGTAGCTGCCATAAAAAACCGTTTGTCGCTGGTATGACAATAAACCGCAGTCAGTACTGGACGTGTATCGTCATGTGAAGCTGTGACTATTGTTTGGGTGATGGCTTGTTTTAGGGTGTGGGTTGGTAAGGTAATAGTCGAAGTCGCTTCTATAGTGGGGAGAGCAGGGAACTCGTCGGCTGCTGTGCCGTTTATGGTTGATTTGTAGTTACCGGACTCTATTTCTAGTTTAGTACCGCTGATTTTTAAGTCGACGTTACCTTTAGGTAGGTTATTTACAAACTCGCTCGCCAGCCGGGCGGGGATGGTTAGACTACCCTCGTTGACTACCTTGGCTCCTATATAGTAAATGCTGGCTATCTCAAGATTTGTAGCGGCTATTAGAAGACGGTTATTTTCAGTTTTTAGCAATATGTTCGACAGTATTGGTAGAGAAGTTCTTGAACTAGCTACTCGGCTAACCGCCGACAGGGCGCGGTTTAGGTTTTCTTGGGTGACAGTTACTTTCATGTATTACCTTTCTTTATATATTTAGTAGTTGTAGTAATAAGACGTGTGAATATCTTTTATTTTCATACCTCTACCTCTTGCCTCAGGGTGTTTAAGAGCAGTGGAAAAGTGTGGGTAAGGAGTTGGAATAAAACTGTGAATAGTCGGACGAAAATGCTAATAACTAGGCTTTTTAAAAAAATCAGCCGGTGGTTGTATAAAAACTGTGTACGCTCGTCCCCAGACTTTTGCCTATAGTTATGAACAAGATTTAAACACCTATGCATACAGAAGCTCCCTTATTTCCGCCACCTGTTCACGAATCGTGAAATCGAGTTTAATAGCCCGTTCGATTTTCTCAACTGAATGTATGGCGGTTGTATGGTCTTTGCGGCCAAGCTCGGTTGAGATCCGCGGGAAACTCATATGAAGTTCACTCCTGAGTAAATACATAGCTATCTGGCGCGGTACAACTATGTGTTTGTCACGCTTAGACCCGGTTATAATAGCTGGTTCGATACGGAAGTAGCGTGCGGTTTTGTCGATAACTTGTTTTGGGGTGAGGTGGTGTGGCCGGTTTTGTTTTATATTGCCCAGCAGTCCAGTAGCGGTCTCTACATCGGGCTCGATACCTCTAACTTCACAAAAAGCCAAAAGCTGGTTTAGGGCACCTTCAAGCTCACGAATGTTGGTATTGATATTGCGCGCCAGGTATTCGACGGTTTCGCGAGAAAGCTCGACATTACTAAGAGCGGCTTTGGTTTGTACTATCGCGCAGCGGGTCTCAAACTCTGGCATTTGAATATCTATCGTCATACCCCACTCGAAACGACTGCGCAGACGATCGGTTAGGGTAGGGATATTTTTCGGCGGTTTGTCTGAGCTGATAATAATTTGCTTATTAGCCTGGTGCAGGGCGTTAAAGGTATGGAAAAATTCTTCCTGAGTTTTTTCCTTACCGGCTATAAACTGAATATCGTCGACAATCAGCACATCAACACGGCGGTATTTGTCAGAAAAACCCTTTTTCTTAAAACGGATAGCGTCTAAAAACTCACTCACGAAAGTCTCCGAACTTATATAAACTATATTGGCTTCGGGCTGATTCCGGCGTATTTCATTACCAACTGCCTGTATGAGGTGGGTTTTACCAAGACCGGCCCCGCCGTATATAAAAACCGGGTTGTATTTCTCACCAGGTGACTTAGCTACAGCTTGACAGGTAGCGTAGGCTAGATCATTGCTAGAACCTACCACGAAGTTATCAAAGGTATATTTTGGGTTTAAGTTCGGATTTTTAGCTGTAGTGGTAGTGGGGGCGGGAAGCGGCGAGGAGGCTGTTTTGGTGTGCTCGGCAACAGCTTCGGCCAGGGGTGAACGTACATCGCTAGCGGCACGCCGGGATTTATCGCTTTTTATAACGTAATTAACACTTTTAACGTTAACGCCGTTTTTGTTCAAGGCTTTTAATACCTGTTGATTAAATTTCGACTCAAATTGTTGCTTGGCAAATACGTTAGAAACCGCCACGGCGAATGTACCGTCGCCATTTATAACCAGCTCGGTCGGCTTGAACCAGGTTACAAAGACAGCGTGCGAGACAGTGGTCTCGATCTCGCCCAAAACAGCTTGCCAGACAGCTTGATTCATAAATTAACTAACCCCTCCTCTTTTTTTGGTCGTCTCTTATAATATAACCCGACAAGGCAGTTTTCCACAACCATCAGCAGCGTGGAGGTCAGTAAGGCCCTTCTTGGTAGCGATTTATACACAATTTTAAACCACCTCTGTTAAAGCTGTGGATAAAAAAGTCATTTCAGTGGAAAATAAACATACCAGAGTATTGTTTCGGTGTCTCTTCAAGTCTGGACTTGAGGAAAAAGCTATTTTCTGGTAAGCTACTTAGCATGCCAAAAAGAACATATCAACCCAAGACTCGCCGTCGTGCTCGTGTTCACGGTTTTCGTGCCCGCATGGCTACTAAAAACGGCCGCTTGGTATTGAAGGCTCGTCGACAGAAAAATCGCAAGCAAATTGCAGTCTAGTTTGATACAGCAAAAAAGTACCGAGTAAAAACCTATAAACAGCCCTTTGCATCCGCAAGGGGCTGTCCTGTATTCTATTAAGAGCCTATGTTAGCTTATAAATATCGTTTTCACGGTCACGGCAGCCTGCGTTACCTTTACGCCAAAGGCGAGACTACTCGTAATCATTTACTACAAATACGTTACGTACCCAACAAAAAACGCAGCGACAGTCGTGCAACGGTTATTGTTGCCAAAAAAGTCCTCAAGTCGGCTGTCAAACGCAACCGGATCCGTCGCCGGGTCTATGAGATTTTGCGACGCAACTGGGACAGTATTGTCCACCCGGTTGACTTTGCCGTCAGTATCTTTATGCCCGAAGCCGCCACTATGCCTGCCGACGAGCTTGAGGCCAATGTACTTAGTGTTTTAACTCAGGCCGGACTCTATCAAAGCCGCTCCCAATCTGATAAAATAAACTAAGCTTATGAACATTTTTGACTTGCTTATCGTTCAGCCGATTTTTAACCTGCTCGTCGTTATCTATGGGCTGATTCCCGGTTCAGACTTTGGTATTGCCCTGATAGTCTTTACTATTTTGGTACGCCTAGCCATGTGGCCGCTTATCAAAAAACAACTTCACCAAACTAAAGCCCAGCGTGAAATCCAACCCGAGCTAAAGAAAATAAAAGCCCGCGCTAAGGGTAATAAACAGCTCGAGGGCCAGCTCATGCTGGAGCTTTACCGCGAAAAAGGCATCAACCCGTTTAGTAGTATTGGCACTCTTTTGTTGCAGTTGCCTATATTTATTGCGCTGTTTAATGTTATCCGTATCATCACCCAGCACCGCGATCAGATAGAGATGTTCACTTATGACTTTGTTGAAAAGCTTGGCCCAATCCAGAGTATCATCAGCGACCCAAGCCATAACTTTAACGAGTCGCTGCTCGGTATAGTCAACCTTGCCAAAACCCCTATCGCCGACGGCGTTATTTACTGGCCGCTAATAGTTCTTGCGGTTTTGTCGGCGATTTTGCAGTACGTTCAAACCAAACAAATATCACCGCAACCAACCGAGAAAAAACGCCTGCGTGACCTGATGGCCGAGTCGGCCGCTACTGGTAAACAGGTTGACCAAGCTGAGATGAGCGCTATCATGACCCAGCGCATGATGATGTTCTTCCCTCTACTTACTTTCATGGTTATGCTGGCTCTACCGGGCGCGATCGCTCTATACACGGTTGTTGGTTCGGTTGTGGCCATCATTCAACAAAGCTTTATTTTAGGTAAAGATGTTACCGAGATGGAGAAATTAGCCAGCAGTAGCGAAACCAACACCGCCAAACAGCGGGCCGACGCCGCCCTCGAGGCAGAAGTAGTGGCGGTCGCGTCCAA
>JAEYUN010000026.1 GCA_023432475.1 Candidatus Parcubacteria bacterium
GAGTGTATCGGGCAGTTTAAAAAATAACCCTTCCGAGGGCTCGACAACATCTTGGCTAATATACCCCCCGCTAGCCTGCTGCAATCTTCGTGCAAATCTGCTCACTCAACCTCGCTTCACGCCATAAAGCTTATTCCTACAATACTAAGTGTATCGGCATGTAGTGTCAATGATATAAAATTACTTTTCCAACGGAATGAGGAAAGTATTACAGTAATGGTCGGATGTGTTGACCCAGGTATTACCTACGGCGGCGTTGTCTGCCCAACTAGTCGAAACACCAAGAGCAAACCCGGTCCGATAACCACTTGCGCCCGGTAGTTGTTGCGATAAAATCGTCATACCCGACGGCGGCGTTAGGCTGGCCGCAGCCGAGGTGGCCCGGCAAAGAGCTATGATATGCAGCGGTACTATACCGCTAGCTGGTGTAAAGGCTGGAACGGTAATATTGTTCGATCCGGTCGCTTGGTTAGTAGTTGCAACTCCGGCGGTATAAACAGTATCAATATTCGCAATATCCCAGACAGCCAAATGGCAGGGCACATTAGACGTGCTGTTAACCGTAACTGTCGAGCCTGCATCTCCAGGTCCGGCAACTTTAGACCAAATTTGCGTAGTTAGCCCAGTTCGCTGACCAGTAATAACCGGTGTCCATCCGACCGACTCCGGACCACTTAGGGTGGGCGACCCGCTAATCCAAGAGGCCGCCAGCAACAACAAATCTCCCATCTCGGCCATAGCTGGCACTATAATGCCCCTACTAGTCACGTTTGACGTCGTCTGGGAATAGACAGCTGCGCGGAAAGCTGGTTCAGTCCCAATACTCGGAGGTGAATCGCCGTCGGCCCAAACTTCTGCAGTCTGTACTCTAGTCTTGTTACTACCCCCATAGTAAGGCTCCCAACAAGCCCACCGCTCACCTTCGTAAAGCGCAATGCGCGCATCGTCCCACGTATAAGGAGTACCGCCGTCTATAACAACCTCGCCGTGGCCTTCGGAAATATATACATCTATCGTATGGTCGCTATTCACAGACAACGCCGGGCTAATGGTACGACTCGCTACCAAAACAACATCATCGAGGCTCTCAGTGGTACGTACATACCACTGAACTAAATTATTCAAAACAGTAACGTGGCACGATGTCCTGCGGCCGTGTCCAGACGCTACAAGTCCGCCATCGGCCCAAGTAGCCAGACATAAAGTGCCAGATCCACCACCGCCCACCGTGCCACCGAGATTACTAAAACGCCACCGCGCCCCAATATGAGTAATCGGTTCGAGCCCTGAATAACACTCTAGGTATGACGCTGAATCCGAAGTTGAATCAAAACGTCCGTCCTGAATACTACCGGCAGCCCCAAACGTCCCCCAGACCTGGCCTGTCTCGAGAGCGGTTGGCAAGTTACCATTTGAAACATCAGCAAACGTATCATATACGGGCCAGACCGAAGAAACGATTGGCCATACTTTCTTTTCGCCATAATACACCTTACCGGCAGGTAGGTCGCCTAAATAAAGAGATGGAGCACTTGATAAATTAGGCATCAACGCTCTTATGGTAACCTTTTCATGCGGCTCTCGTCAAGAACATTGTCTATGCACCTACGTGCTACACTAATATGTATGGCACATACCATTTCTTCTATCACAGCAAGGCAAATATTAGACAGCCGCGGCAACCCGACTATCGAGGCAGACGTTGTCCTCGAAAGTGGCGTCATGGGCCGAGCAGCCGTTCCTTCTGGTGCAAGCACCGGTTCAGGCGAAGCGCTCGAACTGCGTGACGGCGAGGCTGCTTTCGGTGGCAAAGGCGTCAACAAAGCCATTAATAATGTGAAAGCCGTTATCGCACCAGAACTAGTTGGCAAGGATGCATCCGACCAACGCGGTCTTGACCAAGCGATGTTAGAACTCGACGGTACCGACAATAAAAGTAAGCTTGGTGCTAATGCTACCTTGGCCGTGTCATTGGCCGCCGCCAAAGCTGTCGCTAGCGCCAAAGATATCCCGCTTTGGAAATACGTGGCGGAGTTCACAGGCACCACCACTCCAAACTTGCCGCTGCCAATGATGAATATCGAAAACGGCGGTGCTCACGCTGGTTTTGCGACCGACATCCAGGAATATATGATAATCTGCCGCGGCGCCACCGACTTTAATCACGCAATTCAAATGGGCTCGGAAGTATTTCATGCTCTCGCCAAAGTCCTGAAAGAACGCGGCTATCCTACAACCGTCGGCGACGAGGGTGGCTTTGCCCCTCTAGTTAAAACCGGCAACCGCGAACCACTCGAGATGATCTCGCAAGCCGTTGAAAATGCCGGCTATAAACTGGGCGAAGACGTCGTGCTCGCGCTCGATGTCGCCGCCAGTGAATTTTATAGTGATGGTATTTATGACCTGAGGCGTGAAGGCCAAAAGTTCTCAAGTGAACAAATGGTTGACTGGTTAGAAAATCTGGCCCGAGAATTCCCTATCGTTAGTATCGAAGACGGCCTGGCCGAGAGCGACTGGGACGGCTGGAAGCTACTCCAAAGCAAAATAGGCAACCGTATTCAGCTTGTTGGCGACGACCTGCTCGTTACCAACACCAAACTGCTGCAGCGCGCTATCGACGAGCGGGCCGCTAACGCTATCCTTATCAAACCAAACCAAATTGGTTCACTTAGCGAAACTGTAGACGCTGTCAAGATGGCCCAAGCAACTGGCTGGAAGACTGTTATGAGCCATCGCTCGGGCGAAACCGAAGATGTTACTATATCGGACCTAGCTGTCGGTCTAGCCTGTGGTCAAATCAAAACCGGTTCCCTGTCACGCACCGACCGCGTCGCCAAGTATAATGAACTTCTGCGTATTGCAGAATTTGATAACTCACTACAGCTCAATAAGTCTCTGTAAAAAAGATGCAACAAACTAAATCCCACCTTCTTTACGGTGGGAGTTATAAGGATTCTTAGTGGTCAGCTATCGAACTTGAACTACTATGTTTCTCATGTTACAACCAGCGGCTTTTGCTGCGTTATAAGCAGCTTGTGATGAAAATACTCCGTAGCTGCCGCTAGAAGTGGAATAACCCTTATGTGTATCACACAGTAGACCCCATGTTTTTTTGCCGACAATCCCATCTGCTGTTATACCGAATGTTTTTTGAAATGTCTTAACCTTGGTCGTTGTCTTCGCACCAAATGCCCCATCAATGGATATATCAGCTGTACGGCTATCGTGATAATTCACCAATGTCTGTATATATTTCACGCAGTTACCCTTAGAACCTTGTCTAAAAGTTTGATTATTACAACTAGCTGCAAACAATTGCCCGTCTTGCAAGTCATTGTAAAGCCAGAAACCGCCCGCTCCCAGCACAACGACGGCTGCAACAGCTATTAACTTTTTTTGGAGTGAGCTCAAAGAAAATTTACCTTTTGAGGCAACAATTTTAGAACCAGCTTTACTGGTTGATGTAGTATTTTTCTTGGCCGTAGCCATGGTTTTTCCTTTGTTTAGTGGTATATGAAGTGATGATAGTTTATTTATTTTAAAAACACAAGCATTTATTATTTTTACTGCTTAATAAAGACGCCGTAGGCAGCTTTGCCGATAGCATAGTTCTCGTTGACATCAGCTCTTTTAAGCGGCGCCGGTTCAAAACCAGCCCCTTTTAACATTTTAGCTATATCTTCTAGCTTGAGAGTGACGGGATGAGCCGTATTAGTCGGCGTATCTATCCAGTCAAAGAAATGAAACTTTCCGCCCGCCTGCAAGGCTCGGTAGATATTACTAAATATCTTCTGCGGATCTTCGGTGTGTTGCAGCACGTTGTACATCAGGACTGTGCCGTAGTGATTGGGCTTAAGATCGTCTAAATCTTCACCGCGTTGACGCAGGTAGGTCACGCCAGCTTCGTGGTAGCGCATTAGTGTCCACATCGGATAACCACACGGGTCGGCTACCGTCAGCTCGGCCGGCTGGCGCTTGGCACGCAGTAGCAGCGAGACTGGTCCGCCACCAACGTCGAGCGCCGGTTGACCCCGGAAGTCGAGGTTGTAAGGCGAATTGCCGTCATGGAAAAACTCGAGGCCTAAGTACTTGGCATAGGTCAACTGCTTTAGCTCTTCGCCCAGTGTATTGCCGCAGTCGCCCCAAAACCCGGCTTCTTCGGCTTGGGCTTCCGCCCAAGTATGTTCATGACTCATCTTAACCCTTCTTTCGTATTCATAATATTATAATGCAAAGCTCCATTAAAAACCGTTAAAGCCCGGATTTCCAAATGGAAACACGGGCTCAAGTGTTGTGGTGATAAAGCGATTGCGATTTTATAGGTGTTTTTGTTTTCGCTAAGGCGCTTATGACTTTAACTCTACTACCATTGACCCATAAGTACAAGCGTTTTTCATATAAAATACAACATTTTAAGTTACAATATACTCATGAATAAATCTTTAAAAAGCATTTTTCCAGTAGCGGTTACACCCCCCAAATTAGTTAAACCAGCCGGGCTATGGCTTGGGCGCATATTGGCCATAATTAGTGGCGGCTTTGCTCTGCTGCATTTGGCCCGCATCGATGCTTTAGTGCCAGTGCTTGATAAAACAATCCCCGGCAGCGCAAACTGGGCGGGCTTGGTTGCAATTATCATTGTGATGGCTGAATTATTTGCTGTTCCCTTCTTGCTGCGTTTTAGACTCAGCACTATGGCTCATATCGTCAGTGGGTTTATGGCTATACTAGCTCCGCTGCTCTGGACTATGATAGCGCTTTGGGCTTATGACAGCAGTGCATCGATTGGCCAATTTAGCGCTTTTATCTCTACGCCTACCTCCATCTGGCTAATCCTGCTTAACTTGGCCTGGCTTAGTTTCGCTTTCTATACACTGTGGTCGCTTGGGTATAACCGTCTAAAAGTCCCCCGGCTTCTCGGTAACGCTTGATAATACCTGGCAGGTTAACAAAAACTCTCACCAAAAGAAAGGTCTGTCTATAAACACCCCTACATCCCCCGTTTACTCACGTAGCCACCGTGCAATTATGGATGAGTTTAAAACTGACCAAAAAATAGGTTTGAGCGCCACCGAAGCGAAAAACCGACTAATAAGCTACGGCCCTAATGAATTGGTCTCCAAAGGTAAGAGCAATATACTTAACAAATTCATCGGCCAGTTCAAAAATGCCATGGTTTTGATATTGCTTATAGCAGCTACGATTTCATTCACTGTGGCGGCCATCCGGAACGAAGGTTTGTTCGAACCGCTGCTGATAGTTGCGATCGTCGTATTGAATGCGATCATCGGGTTTATTCAGGAAGGTCGAGCCGAACGCGCACTCGAAGCTCTAAAAAAATTATCAGCTCCGACGGCCTTAGCTTGCCGAGATGGCAAGCTTATCCGTGTTCCGGCACGCGACTTAGCACCCGGTGATATCATAACTCTCACTACCGGCGATCAAGTACCGGCAGACTGCAGATTATGGCAGAGTGCCGGGTTGAAAATTGACGAATCGGCTATAACTGGGGAGTCGGTACCGAGCGATAAAACCGCTGAAGTCGTCCTAGAGCCATTGACCGAGCTAGCCGAGCGCCGCAATATGGCCTATGCCGGCACTAGTATTGTCGCCGGCCGAGGACAAGCTATGGTTACCGCAACCGGCATGAACAGCGAGGTCGGACGTATTGCCCAGCTCATCAGCAACACGCCGGAAGTTCAGACCCCACTGCAGGAAAAATTAGCTCTACTTAGCCGGCATCTCGGGTTGATCGCCCTTGTGGCGTGTGTGGTTGTTTTTGTGATTGGGCTAGTAGTGGGCTTGCCCTTAGTCGAAATATTCATGATCGCCGTTTCACTAGCCGTTTCGGCCATACCAGAAGGCTTACCGGCAATAGTAACCGTAGTCCTGGCGATCGGAGTTGAGCGCATGGTAAAGAAAAACGCCCTTATCCGTAAATTGCCGGCTGTGGAAACCCTCGGCAGCGCAACTGTTATATGTTCTGACAAAACCGGCACCCTGACAGAAAATCGTATGACTGTACAGCAGGTTTACGTCGATGGTGCCTCACAGCCTGAGAGTATATCCGACAATAACTCCCCGGCAACTGAGCAACTTTTTTCATACGGCACACTCTGCAGTGATGGTGGTGTAGAAGTCGATCGCGCAAGCGCCACTGTTCGGCATATTGGCGACCCGACAGAAACGGCTATTATTTACGCCGCCCACCGCAACGGCCTCACAAAAGATAGTTTGGTTGCACAATACCCCCGTGTAGCCGAGCTACCTTTTGACTCGGAGCGTAAACTTATGACGACAATCCACCAAAAAGGCGACCGCTACCTTGTTATTACTAAGGGTGCTTTCGATAGTCTGCGCCAAATCTGCAACCAGGGTGACTTGGAGTTGGCTGACAAATTTACCCACCAGCTGAGCAGCCAAGCCTTACGAGTTATTGCTATAGGCTATAAAGAATTAAACAAGCTCCCTACAAAAATCGACATTGCGACTATAGAGCGAGAACTCATATTTGCTGGCCTGGTCGGCATGATCGACCCGCCTCGAGTTGAAGCTAAACGAGCTGTTGCTCTCTGCCGTAAAGCCGGCATCACGCCAGTTATGATAACTGGCGACCATCTTGCCACCGCTACGGCCGTCGCTCGCCAGTTAGGTATATTCCGAGACGGTGATCTCGCCCTAACCGGAGCCGAACTAGACGCTTTGTCAGACCGAGAATTAGCCGCCCGGGTTCGTCAAACATCCGTTTACGCTAGGGTGTCGCCCGAAGACAAAATCCGCATAGTTCATGCTTGGCAAAGTCTAGGCGAGATTGTAGCCATGACAGGTGACGGGGTTAACGATGCACCTGCCCTACGTGCGGCTAATATCGGTTGCGCTATGGGCATTAACGGTACCGATGTCGCCAAAAGCGCCGCTGACATGACCTTAACCGATGACAACTTTGCTACCATAGTCAGCGCCGTTCGTGAAGGTCGTGGCATATATGACAATATTAAGCGAGTGGTTGGTTTCCTACTCGGTACCAACATCGGCGAAGTTATTACCGTGCTTGTTGCCTTGGTTTTTTGGCAACAAGTCCCTTTTCTTGCTATCCACTTACTTTGGATAAACTTAGTGACCGACAGTCTGCCGGCTATCGCTCTTGGTATGGAACCTGTTGAATCAAGCGTCATGCACCGCAAGCCTAAACCGCGAGGAGAAAGTATTTTTGCCGGCGGCTTAGGTTTCAATATCATTGTCATGGGAGTTACCTTTGCCCTACTATCGCTCAGTGCTTTTTATATCGGCTGGCAAATTTTAGGCGATGAAACCTTGGGTCGCACCATGGCTTTTGCAACTTTGGCGCTGTCGCAAATTGTTCATTCATTGAATATGCGCTCTCACCGTTCAGTTTTTCAGATTAATCCCTTCTCAAACCGCTGGCTAATAGGAGCGATAGTTATATCAGCTACAGCCACGGCAGCGTTATTATTCGTACCGCCCCTAACTCACGCTTTTGCTTTAACCCATTTGTCGTTGGAAGCCTTGGCTTGGGTGATTGGTTTAGCACTGGTTCCGGTTGGCGTCAGTGAAGCTATCAAAACACGTTACCATAAGCTCGTCTCTAATTAAGCCGTAAAACAGCCGCCTCGTAGGGCATGAGTTTGATGTCGCCGTGATAATAGCGACGACTATAGTTCGAGAGCAGGGTTGTGGTATTTTTAGCCTCCAACCGAGTATCGCGCGTTTTACCACCCATATTGACTATAACCAAGAAAATATCTTTACCGGACCGGCGTTCATATATCAGTACATCAGTCTGCTTGGTTGATATCAACCGAATATCGCCTAGGCGCAGCGCCCTTTCCCGCCGCCGCAGCGCGATCAACGACCGGTAATAGTTGCCGATGGAATTAGGCTCAGCTGCGTCTCGGGCAACATTAATTTGTTTGTAATTCGGGTTAATCGGCAGCCATGAACGACCGCTAAGCAACCTGGCATTTGGCATGTCATCCCACTGCATTGGCGTTCGGACGTGGTCGCGACTAAAATTTACTGCTATACGTACGGCTAGTTTTTT